>CAYZYG010000002.1:76284-95092 GCA_964481395.1 uncultured Vicinamibacterales bacterium | reverse complement strand
GCTACGAGAACTTCAGGAACTCGGCGCTGAGGAACGCCCCGGCGCCAAGCGTGGGCGGGCAGCGCGCGGCGCCGATGCCCGCGGCCGCGAGCACGCCGCCGGCCACGACAGGTGTGTATCCGGCCTGACGGAGCATTGGAGCCGACACCGACCCGAGCATCACCGTCGTGGCGACGCCGCTGCCGGAAACGGTTCCCAGCAGGAGTCCCGCGAGCGTCACCGACCGCCCGGGCGCGGCTCCGGACGGCGCCCGGCCGAGCGCCGCGCGCGACCAGTCGAGGAAGAACCGTCCCGCGCCGGACTGATCGAGTACGGCGCCGTAGATCGTGAACAAAATGATGTACGTCGAGGCCACGTCCAGGGGCACACCGAAGATCCCCTCGAGCGTCATGTACAGCGTGCCGACGAGACGGTCGAGGCCGTAGCCGCGATGAGCGATCACCCCAAGCCCGACAAGGTCGAGCAGCGGCCCCAGCCAGGCGTAGGCAAAGAACCCGACGGTCGTCACCGGCAGGATCCAGCCGACCGTCCGGCGCGTCGCCTCGAGCACCAGCAGGATCAGGGCCGTCCCCATCGCCAGGTCGATCGTCGTCGGCTCGGCGGCGCGGTAGACGAAGCGATCGAATTCGACGAGCGGCCAGACGATGACCGCGATCGACAGCAGGATGAGGAGCCAGTCTCCGATAGGCACGCGCGCCCGATGGCACCCGCGTCGGAAGGGATACGTCAGGAACGTCAGGACCAGGCAGCCGAGCAGAAACCGGAACCGGTACATCTGGGCCGGGATCACGGCAACCACCCAGTAGAGCGCGTAGAGCGCGATGCCGATCGCCAGCACGCCGGCAACGTGGCGGGTCCACCCCGTCAGTGACGGCGCAGCCGCGTCCGGGTCGTACTCGGCGAGCAGGTCTTCAGGTCGTGGAGATGCCGGTTCCGCCATGGCTGCCGAAGGAGCGTATCACTGATGCAGGGCACCCGGGCTCGGCCATTGGCCTGGCAGCCGGACTGGCGCGATGCAGCGTCCCCACGCGCAGGTCCGGTGTCTGCCGCACGCGACGTCTCCCGCTGGTCGGCAGGCTGTATCCGCCCTCCCGACGCGGACGCTCGGTTGACACCTCGTCACGCGGGTCCCCATAATCCCGCAGGCCCGCAAGGCTGCGCCTCCGGCCGCCGGGGCATTTGTGGCGGCTGCGCCTCGCTGGCTCACCGTGTCGGCTCTGCCCCGTGTATTTCATCGCCCCCTGATCTGAACGCCGGCCGTGGTGTGCACCGTGGCTGGCACCAGCAGCGGGGACACATCCATGACGGAGGGTCGAATCGCTGGCTCCGACCAGACCGCCGGGGCGGAACCCTGGTACCGCCCCTGGAGGCGTGGCAGAAACCGTTACGACCTCGTCGAACTGGCCGGCGCGTTCGGTGACCTGGGCACGCTGATTCCGTTCGTGGTCGGCTACATCGTGACGATGAAGATCGACCCCCTGGGGATCCTGTTTACGTTCGGCCTCAGCGCGATCGTCGTCGGGCTCTTCTACCGGACGCCCATTCCCGTGCAGCCGATGAAGGCCATCGGCGGAGCCGTCATCGCGTCAGGCGGCGCGGTCAGCGCCGGCGCGCTCTGCGGGGCAGGGCTCGTGACCGGGCTGTTCTGGCTCCTGGCCGGAGCGACCAGAACGGTCGAGTTGGTCACCCAACTCGCGGCAAAACCCATCGTCCGCGGCATCGTGTTGGGGCTGGGGCTGACCTTCATGACTCAGGGCGTGCGAATGATGCTCGTCACGCCCTGGCTCGGCGGCGTCGGCCTGGTCGCGACCTTCCTCCTGGTGAGCTATCGGCGGTTCCCGGCGATGTTCGCCCTGCTGATACTCGGGGCGGGCACCGCGTGGATGCTCGACCCCAGCACCACCGCGGAATTGCTGGCCACCCCGCCAGCGTTCAGGGTGCCGACGTTCACGTTCGCGCAGATGACCTGGAGCGATGTGATCGCCGGCAGTCTCGTGCTGGCGATCCCCCAGATCCCGCTGACGATCGGCAATGCCGTCATTGCGATTCGGGCGGAGAACAACGAGCTGTTTCCGGACAGGCCGGTCACCGATCGGATGATGGCCATCTCCCAGGGTCTCATGAACCTCTTTTCGGCCCCCTTCGGGGGCATCCCGCTGTGCCACGGCGCGGGAGGCATGGCTGGCCACGTACGGTTCGGTGCCCGCACGGGGGGGTCTCTGGTCATGCTCGGCGTCATCCTGATTGCGCTCGCGCTGTTCTTCAGCAATTCCGTGAGTCTGCTGTTTCAGGTCTTCCCCACGGCCATCGTCGGCGTGATCCTGTTCTTCGCCGGAGCCGAGCTCGCCGTGACGATCAAGGACATCGGGCCGGACAAGGGTGATGTGTATCTGATGCTGGTGGTCGCCGCCGTCGCCATGTGGAACATGGGCGCGGCCTTTCTGGCAGGCGTCATCCTCCACGAGGTCCTGCGGCGCCGGTTGGTCAGGTTGTAGCAGGCGGGCGTCCGTTCACGCAACGCGCGTGACGGCTGCCGGCCCTCCTGCCGAAGGCTACTCTCGCCAGGCCTGGCGGTCGCGGTAGTAGCGGATAGCGCCCGCGTGGAACGGCGCCGGCGAGCCAGCGGTGGCCGTCTCGAGTGACAGGTTCGCGGCCTCCGGATGCACGGCCATCAGCGCAGCCTGCTTCTCGAACAGCAGCCGCGTGACGGCGTAGGCTAGGTCATCCGGCATCTCCCGGTGGACGACGAGCAGATTCGCGACGCCGATGACGCCCACGTCCGAGGTGAGTCCGGTGTAGGCCGACGCCGGGATCACGAGCCGCGTGTAGAGGCCTTCGCCATACTCGCGCTGCAGCGTGCCAAGCACGGCGTCGTTCGGCAGCAGCTGCCAGGCCGTCCCCGGTGTGTTCGCCAGGTCCAGCACCGAGGCCGTCGGCACACCGCCGCTCCAGAAAAACGCGTCCACCTTGCCGTCCTTGAAGGCATCGACCGACTGCGCCACGCCGAGGGCGTGACGGGTCACGTCCCGGCCCGGATCGAGGCCGGCAGCCATGAGCACCCGCGTGGCGATCAGTTCCGTGCCGCTCCCCGGCGCGCCGACGGAGACGACCCTCCCCTTCAGGTCCGCCAGCGTGGAGATGCCGGCGTTGGCCCGTGCCACGACGTGCGTGTAATTGGCGTAGAGAACCGCCAGCGCCCGGACGGGTACGGCACCGCCCTCGCTGAAGGCCCCCTGCCCCTTCACCGCCTCGTCCAGCGAATCGGCCAGCGTGAACGCGATGTCGGACTTCTGGTCCCGGATGAGCTTGAGATTGTCCACCGAGGCCGCCGTGACTTCGGCTGTGGCGTCCACGTCCGGCAGGCTCTCGGTGATAACCTGGGCCAGCGCCCCGCCGTAAGGATAGTAGACGCCGCCCGTCCCACCGGTCGCGATCGACAGGCGGCGCTTGCCGCCGGCCCGCTGGGCCAGATCCTGGGGGCTGCAGGCCTGCAGCCCCGAGGCGAGGGCCAGCGACAGTGCGGCCAGAACGAGTGTCGGACGGGACGGCATCTGCACGGTCGGTTCCCCTCGGATCGGTGATGTCGGGCCAGCGTACCACAGCCAGCCCCGGGCAAGACCCGACCAAGGCCCGACCAAGGCCCGACCTGATCCCGGCTGATCCCGGGCAAGGTCGGGGCAAGAGCGGGGGTGTTCCGGGGGTGTTCCGGGTGTTGGGGCGGCGGTAAGGAAAACCGAAGATTTCTTTCAGTCCGGTCCCCTAACCGGGGGGCGTCACGGGCGTCTCATCCCTGGTAGGAGGAAGGGGACATGTCCACCCGTTGTCCGGCCCTGGCGCTCGTGCTAACCGTCGGCGTGCTGCTTCTGATCCCATGGCTGGCCCTGGCCCAAGCTCACGGCGGGATTCCCGGCAACCCGGCCGACCCTGAGGCCGCCATCCTCCCGGCCTCCAGATCCGCCGGCGCCATCGCCCTCGACGGCCGCCTGTCGGAGGAGGCCTGGCTCCTGGCCCGGCCGGCCGATGGGTTCCTCCAGCGCGAGCCGGACGAGGGGAAGCCAGCGACGGAGCGCACCGAGCTCCGCGTCGTCTACGACAGCGAAGCGTTGTACGTCGGGGCCCGGATGTTCGACCGTGAGCCTGGCCGCATCGTCCGGCGACTGGTCCGACGGGACACCGATCCGCAGTCCGACGCCATCATCGTCGTGCTGGACCCGCATCACGACCACCGCACCGGCTACTGGTTCCGCGTCGCCGCCAGCGGCGCTCTGACAGACCGCCTCGTCTCCAACGACAGCGAACAGGACGACTCGTGGGACGGCGTCTGGGATGCAGCCGTGCAGGTGGATGACGAGGGCTGGAGCGCGGAGATCCGGATCCCCTTTTCGCAGCTGCGCTTTGGCTCGCAGGACGACCAGACCTGGGGGTTCAACGCCGTCCGCTACCTGCAGCGCCGCAACGAGGAGAGCTGGTGGCAGCTCATCGCGGCGAAGGAGATTCGGCTGGTGTCGCAAAGCGGGCACCTGGGCGGCCTGCGCGGTCTCGTGTCGCGTTCGCACATCGAGCTGATGCCCTACGCCACGGCCGGGGTTGAGGTCACGAATTCGACCGACCCGGCTGACCCGTACAACAGCGGAGCCTCCGGGCTGACCGGCGCCGGCCTCGACCTGAAGTGGGGTCTGACGAACAGTCTGACGCTCGATGCGGCGGTCAATCCGGACTTCGGGCAGGTGGAAGTGGACCCCGCTGTCGTCAACCTGACCGCGTTCGAGACGTTCTACCAGGAGAAGCGCCCGTTCTTTCTGGAGGGCGCGGACCTCTATTCCACGTTTGGCCGGAACGGCCTCACGCTCTACGGGCGCTTCGGCGCGCGGTACCCCAGCCTCTACTACTCACGCCGGATCGGGCGGTCACCCCAGGGGTCCGCTGATGGTGACTTCATCGACATGCCCGACGCCACGACGATCCTCGGCGCCGCGAAGCTCTCGGGGCGGACGGCCTCCGGTTGGAGCGTGGCCGCGCTCGACGCCTTCACGTCTCGCGAGCGGGCGCGCTACGCGCTGGGGACGACAACCGGCAAGACCGACGTCGAGCCGGCCACGAACTACTTCGCCGGCCGGGCGCGGCGCGACTTCGGCCAGCGGGGCGGCATCGGGTTCATCGGCACGTCGGTCGAGCGGTCGCTCAGCACACCCGCGCTGACCTCGCGCCTCGTCAATCGCGCGTATGCGCTCGGCACGGACGCGTACGGCTTCCTCGACGCGAAGCGCACGTGGGTGCTCTCCGGATCGACCGCCACCACATGGGTCAGCGGAGATGAGGCCGCAATCGCCCGGCTCCAGCGGTCCTCGGCCCGTTACTACCAGCGGCCCGACGCCGGTCATGTGAGCCTCGATCCGGCCGCCCGGTCGCTCTCCGGCTGGAGCGGCGAGATCAACCTGAACCGTACCACGGGCAACGTGCTCGTCGATGTCGCGCTGTGGGGCGTCAGTCCGGGGTTCGAGTCGAACGACGTCGGCTACTCGCCGGCCGCCGACCGGGTCGGCACGCACCTCGGGCTCATCGTGCGCAAGCCGACGGCAGACCGGTTCACGCGGAACCGGGAGGTCACCCTCATCAAGTACTACAACTGGAACTTCGGCGGCGATCGCGTCGGTGATTACACCATGCTCCAGGGGTACGTGACGTGGCCCAACTACTGGAGCACGTCGATCAGCGTGGGCTACCAGCCTCGCGTGTTCGACGACCGGTTCACCCGGGGTGGTCCCGTGGTGCGGCGGTTCGACTACCGGGACGTCAGCGCGGGCGTGTCGACGGATCGTCGCAAAACGGTCTCCTTCGAGGTCTACGGGAGCTACGGGACGAACCTCCTGGGCGGCTGGGCCTCGTCCGTGGATCCGTCGGTGACGATCCGGCCGTCGACGTCCCTGACAGTCTCGCTGGGCCCGAGCGTCTCACGCGGCAACAGCATCGCGCAGTACGTGCGTTCGGTCACCGATGAGACGGCGGCCGCCACGTATGGTGGCCGTTACGTCTTCGCCAACCTGGACCAGACCGAAGTGGCGATGAGCGCGCGCGTGAACTGGACGCTCTCGCCCAGGATGTCGCTCCAGATGTACGTCCAGCCACTGGTGGCGGCAGGCGACTACACCGGCTTCAAAGAGCTGCGCGCGCCACGGACGTTCGAGTTCACGCGATACGGCGTCGATGCCGGGGGCATCTCCAGGGATACGGACACGGGCATCTACACCGTCGATCCGGACGGCGAAGGGCCGGCCCGCAGCTTCAGCTTCTCCGATCCGGACTTCAACTTCAGGTCCGTCCGCCTCAACACGGTGTTCCGCTGGGAGTGGCGCCTCGGCTCGACGCTCTACGTCGTGTGGACCCAGCAGCGGGAAGACTACGAAACCGAGGGCCGGTTCGCCTTCGGGCACGATGTGCGATCGATGTTCCGGGCGCCCGGCGACAACGTGCTCATGGTGAAGATGGCGTACTGGTTCAGCCGGTAGGAACGGCCACCCGGGCGTCACGGCTCGGCCCCGCTCACGCTCGCCGGCCAGGCGCACCTTGCCGGGAACTCGTCCTGCTGTGATGCGTGGGGACCTCCATCCCCACGCGTATCACCCCCTCGCGGCGCGTCTTGCGACCTGTCGCCCTCGCCTCGGTTCGAGGGGATCGCGGCGCCGGCACGGTTGCACGCGCCGCTTCTCGCCGTAACCCCGGGCAGCCGTCAATCACCGGACGCGCCGCCTCGCAGAGGCGGTAAGATCAGGCGCGCATGCCGTCCCGCGCGTCTGCGGACCTTCCCGTCGTGATCGTCGGCGCCGGTGCGGCCGGGCTGATGGCTGCCGTCTTCGCCGCGGAGCACGCTCGCGTCCTTGTCCTCGAGCGGACGCGCGACGGCGGGCGGAAGATCCTGATCAGCGGCGGCGGGCGCTGCAACATCCTGCCGTCAGCGCTCGAGCCCGAGCGGTTCGTCACCGACTCCCCGGCGCACCTGCTCCGACGGATGCTCCGGGCCTGGCCCTTGAGCGACCAGCGGGCGTTCTTCGAGCACGCCGTCGGGATTCCCCTCGCGCTTGAGACCGAGACCGGGAAGCTTTTCCCCGTCTCCAACCGCGCGCGCGACGTGCGGGATGCGCTCGTCGCGCTGGCCCGTCGGCGCGGCGCGACGTTCGCCTTCGACACATCGGTCACTGGTCTCGAGCCCGAGCGCGGCCACTGGCGGATCGACAGCACGGCAGGCCCGATCGACGCGCGGACCGTCATCCTGGCCACCGGCGGCATGTCCGTCCCGCACACTGGCAGCGATGGCCTCGGATTGCGCCTGGCCGCCCGCCTTGGGCACGTCGTCCACGAACCGTATCCGGCACTCACGCCGCTCACCGCCACACCGGCTGTGCACGCCGCGCTTGCGGGCGTGTCGCTTCCCGTCAGCGTGCGCGCCAAATGGCGGGGCCGGATCTACGAATCGTCCGGGGGGTTGCTGTTCACCCACCGGGGCTACAGCGGCCCGGCCGTGCTCGATCTGTGCCACGTGGCCGTCCGCAGCCTGATGGGCGACGGCGAGAAAGCCGTGCTGCGCGTCACGTGGTCGCCCCTCGACGCGCAGGCCTGGCACCTCGAGTTCGCGAGGACCCCGGGACAGGTGGCGACGGTGGTGGCCCGGCACGTCCCCCAGCGCCTCGGGGAGCACCTGATGAGGGACGTGCGCATCCCCACGGACCGTCGGGGTGCGGAACTGCGCCGTGAGGAACGTACGGCGCTCATCGAAGCCTTGACGGCCTTCGTCCTGCCCTGGACCGGCCACGAGGGCTTCACCAAGGCTGAGGTCACGGGCGGCGGCGTGGCGCTCGACGAGGTCGCTCCCCGTACGCTCGAAAGCCGGCGCCATCCGGGTCTGTTCTTCTGCGGCGAGATGCTCGACGCCTTCGGTCCCATCGGCGGTCACAACTTCGCCTGGGCCTGGACCACCGGCCGCGCCGCGGGGCTGGGGGCTTCGGCGCCAGGTTGGGCTTGAGCCCGCCCACCGCGATCGGGCCCCGCAGGTCCCCAAGTACCTGTGCCACAAGCAGTTTGACGACGCTCGTCTCCGGACAATACACTGCAAACGATGTTGCGGACCTGGTCACGGACGCGCACCGTCTTACGTCCGGGGTGACGCAGGTCGAGGTGAACCGTGGACCCGACGATCACGTACGCGCTGCTGGCTGCCGCCTCGCTGCTCTTCGTGAGCGTGCTGGCCAGCCGTATCACCTCGCGGGCCGGCATCCCGGCGCTTCTACTGTTCCTCAGCATCGGGATGCTGGCGGGATCCGAGGGGCCAGGGGGCATCCACTTCGAGAATCCGCGAACGGCCATGTTCCTCGGCTCGGTCGCACTCGGCCTGATCCTCTTCGACGGCGGATTGCGCACCGATCTCGGACTGCTCACACCACGACTCCTCCGGACAGGCATACTGCTGTCCACTGTCGGCGTCAGCGTCACGGCAGTCATCGTGGCCCTGTTCTCGGCGGTCGTGTTCGGGCTGTCGCCGCTCGAGGGACTCCTGCTGGGCGCCGTGGTGTCATCGACGGACGCGGCGGCCGTGTTCTCCGTCCTTCGGTCCCGGGGGATCGGCCTGTCCGAACGCCTCAAGCACCTCATCGAATTCGAATCGGGGAGCAACGATCCGACGGCGGTCTTCCTGACCGTATCGACCGTCAGCGCCCTGATGACGGCAGGGGACATCGAGGCGCGCCTTCTGCCCCTCATGTTTCTCTATCGGATGGCGGGAGGCGCCGCCCTCGGCTGGCTGGGCGGCCTGGCGCTCGTTCGGCTGCTGAACTGGATCGATCTCGAGCACGACGGGCTCTATCCCGTGCTCACCCTCGCCGCGGCCGGTTGCCTGTTCGGGGTCTCGGAGCTGGCCCAGACGAGCGGGTTCATGGCGGTGTACGTGGCGGGCATCACGATGGCCGGGCGTACCTTCGTGCACAAGAAGAGCCTCGTCCGGTTCCACGAAGGTCTGGCCTGGCTCATGCAGGTGACTATGTTCCTCGTGCTCGGCCTGCTGGTGTTTCCCTCTGAGCTCTCGGAGCAGTTCGGGCCCGCCATCGGCATTTCGGCGGTGCTCATTCTCCTGGCGCGTCCGTTGGCCAGCTTCCTCGCGCTCGTCGGATCCGGGCTGACGACTCGCGAGAAAGTGATGGTGTCGTGGGTGGGCCTGCGCGGGGCGGCCCCCATTATCCTGGCAACGTTCCCCATGGTGGCCGGTCTGGAGATCTCGCACGCCATCTTCAACATCGTCTTTGTCGTTGTGATCATGTCCGTCCTGATCCAGGGACCGTCAGTCGGACCGGTCGCACGCTGGCTGCGAGTCGCCGAACCCTCGGCCCAACGGGTTCCCGACCCGATCGAGCTCGACGTGCCGGCCGATCTCGAGTTGTCGTTGCGAAAACTGCGCGTCGCTCCCCTGTCCGCTGCGGAGGGTCAGAAACTGTTGACGATTGGTGGCTCCGAGCGGCCGCTGGTCACGTTGATTCGGCGCGACGGACGCCTGTTCGTCCCCACGGGCAACACCAAGCTGGCGGCGGGTGATGAACTCTTCGTGCTCGGATCGTCCGGCTCCGTTCGCGAGATGCGGCGTGTTGTGGAAGAACCGGTTGACGCCTCAGCGGAACCGGCCCGGCCGTGAGTCTGGCCGGGCCGCGCGCCGCCTGCACCTTCGTCTGGTCCCGGGCCACCGGACGGGCGGCAGGTTTTATCTTTCTACTGTCTACTGTCTGCTATCTACTGCCTAAGCCCCTATCTTCCCCAGCGCCTCCTCGACCGCGCCACGCAGCAGCGGCACCTTGTAGGCGTTCTTCTCGAGCGGCTCGGCGCCCGTCACGGCCGCGTCAACCGCCCGCGCGATCGTGCGCGCGTCGAGGCGCTGCCCGACGATGGCCTTCTCGACGCCAGCGGCCCGCCACGGAACCGGCGCCACGCCGGAGAACACGACACGGGCACGGTCCACCCGCCGGTCGGGCCTGAACGTCAGCGCCAGCGCCACGCCCACGAGGGCGAAGTCCCAGGACTGGCGTGCGCGCACCTTTCGGTAGGAACTCTTCACTCCGGCCGGTGGCGGCGGCAGCAGCACCTCCGTCAGCACCTCGCCCGGTTCGAGCACCGTTTCCCGAGTGACGGCGACGTCGGGCAGGACGAAGAACTTCTCCAGCGGAATCGTCCGTTCTCCCTTCGGCCCGGCCGCGCGGACGCTGGCGTCGAACGCCATGAGCGCCGGCGCGGAATCGGAGGGGTGGACGATGACGCAGGCACCACCGCCGAAGATGGCGTGGTACTGGTTCTCGCCGCCGACGGCGTAGCACATGCTCCCGCCCTTGCGGGCGCAGTCGTAGTCGCCCCGGAAGTACCAGCAGCGCGGACGCTGGTTCAGGTTGCCCCCGATCGTGCCCTGGTTCCGCAACTGTGGGCTGGCGATCAGGCCCGCCGCATCCGCCAGCGCAGCGTACTTCTCCTTGACGACCGCACTCGCGGCGACCTCGGCGATGCTCGTCAGCGCGCCGATCCTGAGGCCCCCGTCGGCCGTCGCCGTCATTCCCCGAAGATCCTTGAGGCCGCTCAGGCTGACAACCGTCCTCGCCTCGAGCACGCCGTCGCGGAGGCACCCGACGAGATCGGTCCCGCCGGCATGCGCCCGGGCTCCGTCGGCGCCAAGCTGCCGGATCGCGTCGCTGAGCGAACTCGGACGAACGTAAGCGAATGTCCGCATCATGGCGCTACCCTCTCTTCTGGCCCTGGGCGCCGGCCCGTTCGGCCAGCGCGGTCAACACCTGCACCGGATGCATGGGCGCATCCGCCAGCCGCACGCCGATCGCGTTGAAGACGGCATTGGCGATCGCCGGCGCCGTGGGAATCGTGGCGGGCTCGCCGATGCCCTTCGCCCCGGTGGTGTTCACCTCGGTGTCGTGCGGGTCGAGAATGACCACCGTCTTGTCGGCCGGCGCGTCGAGCGCGGTCGGCAGCTTGTAGTCGTGCAGGTTCTGCGTGAGCACCTTGCCGCGGTGCTCGCGGTCCATCACCCGGAGCTCGGTGAGGCCGAAGCCGATCCCCATGGTGATGCCGCCGATGACCTGGTTCGCGTACATCTTCTCGTTCATCGCGCGCCCGCTGTCGTGGGCGCCCAGGAACCGCAGCACCTTGATCTCGCCTGTGAGCGTGTTGACCTCGACCTCGCAGAAGTGCGCCGCAAACGGGTTGGCGATCTTGCCGCTCGGATTCGGTCCGCGGTATCCCACGCCGACCACGACGCCGCGCGCGCGGAACCCGGCGATGGCCCCGACGGCGACCTTCTTCGTCCCGTCCGACTTCGACACGACCTCGGCGCCCTTCAGCTCGAGGTCAGCGGCCGGCACTTTGAGCTGCTCGGCCGCCATGGCCATGAGCTGCTGCTTCACCTCGATGGCCGCCGCCCGGATGGCCGGCGACTCCGTCGGCACGGTCTTGCTGCCGCCGCTCGGCGTCGCGAACTGCGTCGTGCCCGTGTCCGCGTGCTCGACCGAGATGCGGTCCAGCGGGATGCCCAGTTCTTCCGACACGATCTGCGCGCCCCACGTCTTGGTGCCGCACCCGATATCGCTCGCCCCCATGTTGAGGTTCGCACTGCCGTCGGAGAAGAGCTTGACGATGGCCGTCGACGGCGGGCTCCCGCCGCCGCCCTGCCACATCCCGGCGGCGACACCGACGCCGCGCCTGATATGCCCGGGCGCCGGCGGGCGTTTCCGTGCCTCGGCCCATCCGAAGGCCTTCGCACCATCGACGAGGCATTCCTTGAGCATCGTCGAAGTGTACGGCTGGTTGTTGCGCGACTGGCTGACGGTCGGGATGTTCTTCACCCGGAACTCGACCGGATCCATTCCGATTCGGGCAGCCAGCTCGTCCATCATCTGCTCGAGCGCCCACGCGCCCTGCGGGTGTCCCGGCGCGCGGAACGGCCGCTGCGGCCCGGCGTTGATGTAGACGTCCTGACTCTCGCAGCGCACGTTGGGGCACAGATACAGGTCGCGGATCACGAAGTCCGGTGACCCGCCGCCGGCGTAGGCGCCACCGGTCCCCCGGGAACGGGACTCCAGCGCCACCAGCGTGCCGTCCTTCCTGACCCCGGCCTTCATCCAGATCGTGTTCGGCGGCCGGTTGCCCATGGTCAGGGCCACCTGCTCCCGCGTCAGGAAGAGGCGGACGGGACGTCCGGTCTTCTTGGCGAGCAGCGCGGCAATGACGGAGTACTTGCCCGTCGAGAGCTTCGAGCCGAACCCGCCTCCCATGTAGGGGCCGATCACCCGCACGTTCGCCAGCGGCAGATCGAGCGCTCCCGCCACCCCGCTCTGCACCGCGTAGACGCCCTGGGTGGACTCCCACACCGTCAGGCGATTGCCGTCCCACTTCGCCACGCAGCCGTGCAGCTCCATCGGGTGGTGCAGTTCGCACGGTGTGGTGTACGTGCGCTCGATCACGACGTCGGCGGACTTGAAGCCGGCGTCCGGGTCTCCGCGCTGGTAGGGCTTGCCCGGGCCGAGGAGGTTGCTGCCGCCCCGGACCGACGGCGCGCCCTCCTTGGCTGCATCATCCGCGTTAACGACGTGCGGCTGCACCTCGTACTCGACCTTGATCGCCCGGGCGGCGTCCCAGGCCTGGTAGATGGTGTCCGCGGCCACGGCGGCCACCTCCTCGCCTTCGTAGCGGCAATGCGGATCGAACAGGCGGCTGCTGAAGTTCCCGGATCGGTACCAGGAGATGTTCGTCCCGGCGACACCGTCCTTCAGGACGCACCGGACGCCCGGCATCTTCTCCGCCGCCGACGTGTCGATGCGCTTGACGAGCGCGTGCCCGTGGGGGCACCACAGGACCGCCGCGTGCAACATGTCGGGCAGCACGACGTCGGACGGGTACACGGCGGACCCGGTCACGCGGTCGTAGGCGTCAACCCGAACGACCGGTTTGCCGACGACGGTCGTCTCCTTCCAGGGCTGTGGCGTCTGGTTCTGCTCGGGTGTTTCCGGCAGCGGGCCGTCCCAGTAGTAGCGATCGTAGGGCTCCATCGCTTACCTCCCCCGCTTCAGGTCGGCGGCCTTGCCGACCGCCTTGAAGATGTGGGCGTAGGCGCCGCACCGGCAGATGTTGCCGCCCATGCCGGCCCTGATCTCGTCGAGCGACGGGGCCGGATTCACGCGCAGCAGCCCCTCGGCCGCCATGATCTGCCCGGGCGTGCAGTACCCGCACTGGAAAGCGTCTTCCTCGGCGAACGCGCGCTGCGTGGGGCCCATCTCCTCACCGTTCATGAGCCCCTCGAGCGTGGTGATCTCGTGCCCGTCGGCTTCGACGGCCAGTGTCATGCAGGCGTAGCGGGGCACACCATCGATGAGTACCGTGCAGGCGCCGCACTCTCCGCGTTCGCACCCGACCTTGGTCCCCGTGAGACCGAGGCGGTCACGTACGATGTGCAGCAGCGACCATCTCGGTTCGACCAGCATCTTGTGTCGCCGGCCGTTGACCACGAGGGTGACGGCCACTACCTCGCCGGCCTTCACGACTTCGGCGCCCTGGGCCTCGCCGGCGGACCCGGCCAGTTTCGCGGCCGCGGCCACGCCGATGGCGCCGGTGACGCCCGTCGTGATGAACCCGCGACGACTGACGCCTCTGGCCGTCAGCGCGTCCTTGTTGTTGTCGTCGTGTTCCATGCATCCTCCGTCCACAGGGGGCGGGGGGATTATACCGGGATCCGGGACCCGGGATCCGGGACCCGGGACCAGACAGAATCCAGGAGACAGGAGACCCGACTCCGCCAACCGCGCGGCGACGTCGAGGCAGGCCGGGGACCGGGGACCGGGGGCCAGTTCGGGCGACGGGAATCGGGAGTCGGGAGTCGGGGCTCGCGCGTCCGGGAGTCGTGCTCTGGAGGCCGGCCCTTCAGGGCCGGGAGGTCCGCCGGGGCCGAAAGCCCCGGCCTCCAGCAGCCGTGGCGGAGCGGACGGCGCTGGGGAGGGTCACCGATGATCGGCGCCGCGGCCTGCGGCCGGGCGGTGCTCGCCCTTCGACGGGGCTCAGGGCGGCCTGAGCGAGCGAACGCGAGTCGAACGGCCGACCCCCGACTCCCGCTGCTGCCCCGCCCCGCTACCGGGGCGCCGTGAGGACCTGCGTGAAGCCCAGGACGTTGACGTCGCGGAAGAGCGGCGTCCGCGGCGGGAGGAGGTTCATGTTGAGGAAGTCGACGTCGAAGCGGAAATCCCGGGTGTCCGGGAAGTCGTAGGTGTTTGACCCGTCCTTGAACACGCCGACCGCCTGCCGGCTGTAGTAGAGGCTCGCCAGCGACCCGCGGTAGTACACCGTGTCATTCGACCAGTTCTCGAGGTAGCGCAGGAAGTTGTGCACGCCCCCGTCGGTGCCGAAGTTGATGGGTGGCGAGCCGGCAGTCGGACGGGGAAACTTCACGCCCTTGCCAGCCAGGATCGCCACACGGTACCAGGTGCTGGTCGCCTGGCGGTTGGCGGCCCGGTGTGGATACAGAAACGACGTCCGGTCGCTCCAGTTGTTCGACAGCAGGGTGACCGCATCGGCCGCAATCGACGCCGACACGTGCGGGTTGCCAAACCCGCCGGCCGCGTTGAAGTCGCCCTGCAGGTAGACGGGGTTCTCCGAGGCGATGGAAAGTCCCGGCGAGATGATGTTGCCGAGGCGGCCGTTCACGATCTTCAGCGCACGGCGGAAGAACCGCGCCGGGTTGCGCTGCGCGACGTCGGTCGTCACCGCATCCAGCGGATCCGCGTTCGCGAGCGGGTTCTGCCACGGCACGGAACCGCCGGTGTACGTCGCGCCGTAGGTCTCGAGCCGGCCGTTGCCGTTGACATCCTCCCCCGCGTCGAGCGCCCCGTTCGGCGTGCCGCTCGAGCTTGCGGGGTTCACGAAGTCCTCGAAGCCGTACTCCCCGGTTTCGCGCCCGGTGCCGTCGCGGTTGCCGCGCCGGTCCGAGAAGTACACCGAGTAGCCGGTGGTGCGCTCCACGATCGTGCCCGACGTCCCGATCTGCCCCTGGAACCAGCGGGTCAGGTTCCGCACGTCCAACTCGACGTAGTGCATGACGCCGCCGAGGTAGACCTGGCTGAAGTTCACGTTTTCGCCCTCGCGGAACAGGGCTTCGCGGGTGTCGTAGAGCATCTTCGGCCAGTAGTTGGCCGCCACGGTGGTGCCCGTCTGGCACTGCGTCAGATCAGCGATGCGCTGCAGGCGGATGACAGCATCCGGATTCGGCTCCGCACAGTTCTTGCTCAGGTTTGGCCCGGCGATTCCGAGATTCAGAATCTCGACGGTCACGTCCTGCCACACGCCTTCCGACACCTGTTTCTCAATCTTCAGGAAGCCGCCCAGCAGCGGGGTCCCGGCGGGAACCTTGGCATGAGGCGGCCCGCCCGACTCCGCGAACGGCGGATGGTTTGCATCCACCGTATAGCCGGCCGGCTCGTTCGCCCCCAGCTCGACGGGCGGCGTGCCCGTGACACCCGGCAGGCTCGTAATGTCCTGCGCCGTGTCCGAGAGCAGGATGCGCAGGCTGGCCTGCGAGAAGTACCGCTGCTGGAACACCAGCGAGTTCGCCGTCTCGCCTGCCGTCGGCCGACGGATGAGTTCGATGGGCGTCGCGCCCTCGACGACCAGCGGCAGATCCAGGCGACGGGCCCCGGTCCGGCCGTTTCGGATGTTCCCGTTGTAGGTCCCGATGGACAGATTCGACCATTTCGGCTCGTTCAGGGCCGAGCCCAGATCCGTCACCACGCTGCCCTCGTTCGTGGCGAGGTTGCGGTAGGACCCGGGGGCCGTGATCACGCGCACGTTGCCCGGGTAGCTGCCGCCGATCGCCGACCCGTTCATCATGTTCGTGCGCACGACCTCGCCGACGGCGGTCACCTTGTCGGCCAGCGTCAGCGTCGCGCCGGCAGCCAGGAACAGGTTCCCGTTGGTGTGCACACGACCGCCGAAGTCGAAGTCGCCGCCCGAATGGAACCCGAGGTCGGTCTCAGAGAAGAGGCCGAACTGGAAGAGCGGGATGCCGACGGTCTGCACCTGGCGCAGCAGGCGCGCCTCGCCTCCACTCGTCGTGCGCGCGGTCACCGACAGCCAGTACGGAGTTACCAGCCCCGTGAATCCCTGGAACGGCCCTGTCGTGATCGACCGTACGGTCGACGCGGGGTTGCCGTTGGTGTCCGGCGTGAAGGTGATGCCGTACCCGGTGCCCTCGGTGGTCGTCGGATAGGTCACACCCGGCATCACCGGAAAATCGTTGGCCAACGCCGTCACCTGCGCGCCGGTGGGTGTGTACGTTCGCGTGAAGAGCAGCCCGAGATCCGACGTCAGTTTCTCGACGGCGCCGTGCGCCGCGTAGAACGCCTCGTCGTGGTCGCCCTCGATGCTCTGCAGGCGCTGCTCGCTCATCACGATCACGGTGAACCCGGCAACGATCGCCGACACGAGCGTCATCAGGAGCAGCACGGCAATCAGCGCCATGCCGCGGTCGGTCGAACGTGCGGGTGGGCGCATCGAGCTCCTCATCGGTACCGGTCCATGAACGACATGCTCCGCAGGCTGACCTGCGTCGCCACGGACGATCGCATCCGCTCGCCGGTCTGGCCTAGCCGCGTCTCCGATCGCCGCGCCAGGTACAGGTTCACCTTCCTGATCTGCGAGGGCGTGTTGGGTGCCACGGCATCCGGCTGGTTGGTCGGGTTCGTCGTGCCATCGACGATGTCGTACGTCAGTTGGAGGTTCTCGATGCCCATGCCGACAAGCCGGCCGGTCTGGAAGCCTTCACGTCGCATCAGCCGCACCTGCCCCGGCGCGGTCACGTCGTCGATGTAATAGCTGACCATCGTGACTCGCGTAGCCGAGGTCGGCGGGAACGTCGCGCCCGTGCGGATGTTCAGGATGGTCCCCGCATCCGCCGTGCGCTGGTTGAAGCCGAACGCATCGGCGACGTGTCCCTGTTCGAAGTACACGTCCTGTCCCTGCACGGCCGTCACCGTCTGGATGGCGTCGCCGACCGCGTTGGTGAACCAGACGAGATCGCCAGGGCGCAGACCGGTCCGCGGATCGCCGATCGCCGTTCGCGCATCGACCGTCACACGCCCGCCGTCCGGGTCGATCGCGTCCAGGGGATACTCGTTCAGCGCGAGCGTACTGTCGGCGTAGAGCACCGTCACGAGATCGGTGGCAATCCCGTTCACGATCGGCCCCAGGCCGGGCCCGGGACAGATCGACGGCAGCGCCGACCACGCGCCGGGAAAGGTCAGGTTCGTGCCGGGAGGGCCGGGCCTGGCAATGGCGGTGGCGCCTCCACCCCGGGGAATCGGAATCCCGCCGTTCGGCAGCTCGCGGCCGGTCTGAATCGTGTCGCGGGTCATCAGCACCACGGCCATGCGCAGATTGTGGTTGCCGTCGGCCAGAACGCCACCGGCCTCCGACGCCCGCCGCGCGTCGTCGAACGCCCGGAACGCGCCGCTGAGGACGATCACGACCAGGACGACGGCGACGAGCAACTCGATCAGCGTGTAGCCCGCCTCGGTGCCCCTCGATCGTCGCTCCGTCACGGCATGCCCCCTGCTACGCGTACGCCGACACCAGCGTGGTCAGGACGTAGACCCGTTCACCCCTGGGACCGCGGACTTTCACGGTCACCCGGATCTGGCGCAGGGTCCCGGCGAGGTCGCGAATCTCGATCTCGCGGGTGAACTGCGACATCGGCGTCACCACGTCGTCCTGCGTGCCCAGCAGGCCGTCGGTACCGGGCTCCACGAGGGTCTCGATGGCGCCATCGTCGGCCGTGTTCACCAGACCGTCCGGCCCCGGGCTCCGCAGCGACTGAGGCCCGTCGAGGAAGATGCCGCCGTCCGACCCCGTGCCGCCCCTCACGTTTCGGACCTGCGACCACGCGATGACGCGCGTGTCGCGCGCCGCGAAGACGCTTTCGATGGCCTCCGTGGCCTTCTGTCTGGCGATCAGGTCCGCCGGGGCCGCGCCCAGACTGGTGAGGCCGGCGGTCAGCACCGACGCCAGCGCCAGCAGCCCGAATGCGAGGACGGAGACGGCGACCAGGAGCTCGATGATCGTGAAGCCGTCGTGCCCGGCATCGAGCTGCCCGCGCGATCCGATCGCCTCCAACGGACTCCTCATCGCCACGCCCGTCCGTCCCAGCGGTACGCCTCGACGCGGCCCGTCGGGCCCAGGACCGTGACGGCCCTGGCCGACAGGGTCCGGTCGGTGATGCCGAGATAGACCGTGCCGCTCACGGGCAGCCCCGTATCGTCCGCCAGCGAGCCCTCCGGCTGGAAGAACACCGTGGTCGGACCGCCGAAGTCGATGGCACCGCCCTGTCCGAAGGCATCAGGTGTGTCGGGCACGCCCGGTGTCAGCAGGAAACGCATGCTGTGTTCGAGCACGGTCGATGCGACGACGCGCCGTGTGGCGCCGTCCAGTCGCGTGCTTTGGAGCTGGTTGGTGCCGACGAACTGCACCTCGACAGCACGACGCGACTTCATCGCCTCGTCGCGCGCCGTGCGCAAGTGCCCCTGGACCGCCCGCATGGCGGCGTTCGCCCTGGCATCCGCGAACGCCGTGCCGACGGATGGCACGGCAATCGCGAGCATGACGCCCGCGACCGACACGACGACCAGCAGCTCGACCAGGGACAGCCCGGTCACGCCCGTCCACCGGCCTCGTGTCTGCCCCGCCTCATGCCCGTTGCGCTGGGGCCTGCTCACCATGTCCCTCCGGATGTCGCCTGCTGCCC
>CAYZYG010000002.1:0-76184 GCA_964481395.1 uncultured Vicinamibacterales bacterium | reverse complement strand
TGCCCGTTGCGCTGGGGCCTGCTCACCATGTCCCTCCGGATGTCGCCTGCTGCCCACTCGCTCAGCACTCAGTCCTCAGGGCGCGAACCACGGAGCCGCACTTGCGCATCGAAGGACTGAGCAAGAGACACACCAGGGTTATCGGCTCACGGAACGCGTTTCTTGCGAGGAGAAAGTGTGCAGATCCGGGCAACGGCCCCGCACACCCGTGCGGCGATTCGAGACAGGGGTGTCCAGAACCCGCACACGACTGTCGGCCCGCCGGCCGGGGCTACTGCCGCAGGATCCGGATGCCTCGGAGCGTGATGGGGGTCACGGGACGTTCGCCGTCGCGCGGGACCCGCTCGATCGCCTCGACCACGTCCAGCCCGGCCACCACGCGGCCGAAGACCGTGTACTTCCCGTCGAGGGCCGTGGCGCGCCCGGTCACGATGAAAAAGGACGTGTCGGCGCTCGCGGGGTCATCTCCGCGAGCCATCGAGAGAGTCCCCTTCTCATGGGGGGTGTCGCTGAATTCGGGCTGCAGGGTGCGCACGAGGACCTGCTGGGCATCGTCCATCACGAGTTGCCTGGACCCGAGATAGCCGCTCTGGATGACGAACCCGGGCACGACGCGGTGGAACGTCATCTCGTCGTACACGCCGGCCGATGCGAGGCGCAGGAAGTTCCGGACGTGGTTCGGCGCCAGGTCCGGCCTGAACTCGAGCGTGATCTCCCCGAGGCTGGTGTCCAGGATGGCCCGGTAGCGGGCCAGTTCGTCCGGAGTCTCCGTCGAGAACGGCTCCGCGCCGTCAGGAGGCGCATTGTGAAGCGTCGCCGAAGCGATCTCGATTCGATCGACCGCCTTGCCGGATTCGTCAACCGGCATTTCCGAGATCCGGGTGACGATTCCGATCCCCTGCACCACGCGGCCGAAGACCGTGTATTGCCCATCGAGGACAGGCTGAGGCGTCACGCAGATGAAGAACTGAGCCCCGGCCGAGTCGCGTTTGCCCGGAACGAGGACCGCAGACACCGAGCCGCGGGCGTGCGCGCCGGCGCCCGGCTCGGCCTTCAGCATGCCGAGGCCGCCGGTGCCGTAGGCCTCTCGTTTCGACGGGTCCTTCGACAATGGGTCGCCGCCCTGGATGATCCCGCGAGCGATCAGGCGGTGGAACGTCGTGCCGTTGTAGGCCCCCTCCTCGATGAGCTTCATGAAGTAGCCCACGTGATTCGGCGCCTGATCGGGCAGCAGGTCGATGACGATGCGGCCGGCGGTCGTCTCGAGTACCGCCTGCTTGCCCTTCATCTGTTCGATCGAGAGCGACGTCGTGAAGAACTGTGGCGCGGGCGATGGCTTGGCCTGGGCCACCACACTCGTGGGTGCTGCGATGAGCCCCGCCAACACGAATCCAATGACATGCGCCGCTCGCGCCATGATGCCCCTCATCTTGCTGTCGAATAGGGACTGAGGATGTCCCCAACTGATCCCTGATCCCCGATCCCTGGTCCCCGGCCCCCGTTCTCCTACCGCCCCGGCCCCATCAGCACCGCATTCATGAACAGCAGCGACGACGCCTCGGTCAGCGCCCGGAAGTTCGGGTCCTCCGCGAACGCGATCACGTGTCCCCGCCCAAGCGGCTGAGCGATCATGAACGCCTTCTGCGGAAGCTGATCCTGCGACGCCTGCCACGTGTGGCCCGCTGCGACGAGCCGATCCTTCGCGGCGTAGATACCCACGTTCCGGCCCCTGTCCAGCTTCACCGGCGTGAACACGCGCGACCCCTCGACGATGACCTGGATCTCCCCGTCGAAGCCGGCGGACATCCAGTGCTCGGGATCGAGGGTCACCCGCAGCAGCGCGCCCGGCACCGAGGCGGGCGGCTCGCGTTCGGGCTGGATCGCCTGCTGGTAGTCGAACGGCTTCTTCGCGTCGCCGGCGGGCTTCTTGTCCTTCTCTTCGTCCTTCGCCGGCGCTTTGCCGTCGCGCATCTCGGGGCTCGTGGCCAGGAGCCCGACCTTCTCTCCTGCCGCCCAGCGCGAGGCTTCGGCCAGGGTGATGAGCACACGGCCGCCCGACACCCACTCTCTGATGCGCCGAACGTCGTCTTCGCCGAACTGACCGTAGCTGCCTGAAGGCAGCACGAGCACGTTGTAGCGCGTCAGGTCGGTGCGCCTGAGCGACGAAGGCCGCACGACCGTCACGCGCTGGCCGTAACGCTGCTCGAGCACGTAGCGCGCCCATCCCGCCGACTGGCTCGAGGCTGGCGAGTCCCACAGCAGCAGGACCTTCGGCTCCTTCAGGATGGAGACCTCGTTGCTGCCGAGCGACATACCCTTGTCGACCCAGGAACTGTCGAGCGGCACGACTTCCGCCCCGGTGCGACCGCTGATGGCAATCAGCCGCTGGTGCAGGTCGGCCGGGTTCTCGCTCACGCGGATGATGGCCGTGCCCACGCCGTAGGTGCGGCTGCCGATGGTGAACGTCTCGCCTGCGCTCCGCAGTTTGAGTCCGGCGCGGTGCGCCTGGACGACCGCTTGCGCGGCGCCCGTGCCCCACGGAATCAGGTAGGCGAGACGGGCCTGGCCGAATGCGGCCGTCGGGGCGGTGGCGGATGCAGCGACAGGGCTCGTCTTCGCCGTGATTGGCCGGTCGCTCGTCACGACCTCGACGTCGTAGAAGAGCGGCAGACTCCAGGCCGTCACGTCGTAGATCTGATCGCCGAGGCGCTTCTGCCGGCGGCGTTCCTGCTCCTTCAGGAACTCGTCGTCCATCCGGATGTCGCTCTCCATCAGGTTGCGCAGCAGACGGAACATCGGCTGGGCCGAGGCGATCACGTACGTGCCCCTGGGCAGCGTCTTCGAGGCGAGCTTGACCTCCTCCTCCGACCGCCGGACCTCGATCCCGTGTCGCGCGAGGTGACGGGCGAACGCATCCGTCCGGCTCGGATCCACGCCAGGCGGCACGAGGTACTCGCGCGCCGAGGCCTTCTCTCCCTCCGCGACCGCGCTCTTGCGGTACTCCGCGTAGTCGCGCAGCAGCGCCTCGCGGTTCGTCGCCGCCGTCGCCGCGGTCTGCAGCGCGGCCGTAAAGTGCGCCACGATGCCGTCGCGGTAGGTCAGGAGCGTCTCGTCGCTGCGCCGCATCACGAGCCCGCGCGACGAGGCCTGCTCGTAGGTCATCGAGATCGCGCCCTGGAACATCGGCCACGAGTCGCCGTAGCCCGGGTAGAAGGCGTCGAAGACCTCGCGCACGAAATACGCGAATCCGCGCGAATCGAACTTCGACGCGTTCTCGCGTCCGAACGTCGTCAGCCATTCGCGCTGGCGGGCGGTGATGTAGGGGTTGGCCGGCTCCGCCGGTGGGGCGAAGTAGTAGGTGGACTCGGATCCCATCTCGTGGAGATCGACGACGACCTGCGGCTTCCACTCAAGGCCGAGGCGCACGCGCCCCTGCGTCTCCACCTGCGACTGCGCCAGCCAGTCGCGGTTCATGTCGAAGAGATAGTGGTTCGGACGGCCGCCCGGCCACGGCTCGTCGTGCTCGGCCGCGGACGGCTCCGGATCGGGCTCGGGACCGGCCGCCTGACGATTCGTCGACACGAAGCGAGCCCGTCCGTCCGGGTTCTGCAGCGGGTCGATGAGGACGATCGCCTCCTTGAGGATGGTGTCGACCGTGGCGTCGCCCTGTGCCGCCAGCAGGTGGTAGGCCTCCGCCAGCGCGGCATCCGACGACGAGATCTCGTTGCCGTGCACGGAGTGCATCAGCCAGACGACGACGGGAAGGTCGCGAATCAAGGTCTCGGCATCGGCCGCGGGCAGGCCGCGCGGATCGGCGAGGCGGCCGAGCCCGGTCTTGATCTCGTCCAGGCGCGCGATGCGCGCGGGACCGCCGACCACGAGCACGTAGAGCGGGCGGCCTTCCCAGGTGCGTCCGTATTCGATCAGTCTCGTCCGGTCGGGCGCGGCAGCATGAAGCGCCTTCAGGTACGCCTCGATTTCCTCGGGTGTCGAGATTCGCTCGCCGAAGTCATACCCGGCGATCTGCTTCAGCGTCGGGATGGTGGCCTGGTATCGGGTGCCGGGGGCCAGTTCCGCCTGCCCCTGCGGGGTGTCGGCCGGTGCCGCCTGAGCCGGCGTCGCTATCGCAAGCACGATCGTCAACAGGGCAACGAGCATCGGGTCTCCTCTTCTGGGATCGTGCGATCATACCGAAAGACGGGGGCCGGGGATCGGGGACCGGGGATCGGTTATCGGTAATCCCGGCCCCCCGTCTCAACTGGTCCCAGGTCCGCGGACCCTGTTCTCCCGTGCCCGAAGGCGACACGATCGTTCGCGCGGCGGCCACCCTCCATCGCGTGCTCGCGGGGCGGGAGATCGTGCGTGTCGAGTCGGCCATCTCGCAGGTGCGCCCTGAGCGGCTGACCGGCGCGCGGGTCACGCGCGTCGAAGCCCGCGGCAAGTGGCTGGCGATGCACTTCGACCGGGGTCTCGTCCTGCTCTCGCACATGCGGATGCACGGCGCCTGGCACACCTGCCCGCGGGGCGCCCGGTGGCGGAAGCCCAGGGCGGCCATGCGGCTGGTTCTGGCTACCGGGGACGCCGAAGCAGTCGCCTTCAACGTGCCGGTGATCGAACTGCGGACGGAAGCCGAGATCAAGCGACATCCGTCACTGTCACGGCTGGGTCCTGACCTTCTCGCGGCGAACACGGACGTGGCCGAGGCGGTGGCGCGACTCCGGGCGACGGGCGACCTCCCGATTGGCGAAGCGCTCCTACGGCAGCGCGCGCTGGCCGGGATCGGCAATGTCTACAAGTCGGAGGTGCTGTTCGCGTGCCGCCTGCACCCGGCCACGCCCGTGAGCCGACTGTCGGATGACGACCTCGCCCGCCTCGTCGGCACGGCCGCGTCGCAGCTCCGGCTCAACGTGGGATCCCCGAACACGGCAACGACGGCCGCTGCGGGCCGCCGCACCACCGGCCGCCTGAAGCCGTCCGATCGGCTGTGGGCCTACGGCCGCGCGGGCAGGCCCTGCCTGCGCTGCGGCACGCCGATCAAGGTGATGAAGATGGGAACCGGGGCGAGGCTCACGTACTGGTGCCCCATCTGTCAGCCGACCGGCCGGGATTCGGGAGTCGGGATTCGGGATTCGTAACACCATAGGGGCGCGCCACGGGCGCGCCCAGTCCGGCTGTGGCTTCTGTCTCCTGTCTCCTGTCTCCTGTCTCCTGTCTCCTGCCTACTGTCCGACGTCCTTCCCTCTCCTGTCCGCGTAGATCAGCCATCCCCCTACGCCGACGAGCGCGAGCGGCCAGACGCGTCCGAGCCATTCGAGCGACAGCCCGAACATCGTGTTGCTCAGGAACACCAGACCCACGATGACCAGGCCCACGCCCCACGCGAAGGACCCGAACTGCGGCGGCTGCTTCATATCTTCTGGCAGGTCCATCGGCCGCAGGCCGTCGAGCGCCTGGTTGTAGAGGCTGGCGCGCCGGCCGGCATCGACGATGTTGTGCAGCCAGAAGAACGCCAGGAAGATCCCCACGGCCGGCTCCAGCCCGCCGCCGAACCCGCGGGTATTCATCAGCGCGATCAGCATCGCGATCACCAGGATGTTCCGGAACCCCACGTGGTAGTAGCCCACGTACACCTGGCCGAGCCCCGGCAGGCCCGAGAAGATGCAGGCCCAGAGCACGGACTTGCGGCGCGGGTCGTTCACATACGGGCCGCGCCGATCGGCGGCCGCGCGGACGACGGGCTGCGCCGGCAACACCGGTTGTTCGTAGCCCGGTGCCGGCGCGCCTTCCTGCGGGGGTGCGAAGGGGTCGGTGGCGTTCATATCAGTCTCCTCACGAGGGTCTCATGCGGCGGTCACGCCCCGGCGGGGCGAGACGGCGTCGGTGCCTGCTCAGGAGAACGCACCGGCGCGGCGGCGGGTTCGGCAGGGTGCGGGGTCGTTCCGCCAAAGAGACCCTCGAACCACTCCGCCACCCCATCGACCGCGCTCTGCAGCGTGGCCAGCAGCGCGGCGGCGGCCTGTCTCGCCCGCTCGAGGCGTGCGTTGAAGGCCGCAGCCGCCCGGTCGACCCACGAATCGCGCCGCTCCTCCACCGCGATCTTCGCGGTGCTCAACTCCGAGCCGACCGCCGCCGTCCACTGCCCGATGGTCTGGCCAAGCGCGTCGAGCGTCGAAGGGACCTGCTCGCGGGCCACCGCAGTGACCGTCGACGTCCATTCGAACGCCCGCACCGACGGGCCGAACAACACGACCCAGCACAGCGTCGCGGCGTACGCGACCTCCCAGGCGAACCGGGGACGTTTCACGAGACGGGACCAGGCGCCCCGCCACCGTTCGGTCACGGTCGGTCGGACGGGAACGCGGGAGGTCAGGGCCAGGATGCGATCGGCGAAGCCAGGGCCCGGGTCGAGCGTGGCGAGCGACGGGATCGCCACCTGTACCGCCTCCAGCGAAGCCGCGAGTTCCGCGCATGCGGCGCAGTGCGCCAGATGTCCGGCGACGAGCGTCGAATCGAGATCGTCCAGCGGGCTCTCCGCGCGAGACGCCAGCAGGAGGCGCGCCCGGTCGCAGGCCGTGCCCGACGTCCGCGCCAGCACCTCCGCCGTCAGTCTCGCGCCCTCCGCCTCGACCGCCACGCCCGAACCCGCCAGTCCCTCCGCGAACGCGGACATCCAGCCACGGCACGCTTCGCACGCCTCGAGGTGCGCAGCGGCATCGTCCGGCACGGACGTGCCTGGATCCCACTCGCCAACGATGCGGGCGCGGCACTGGTCGCAGGTCATGGGATCTCTCCCGCCTGGCGGGGTCTCGACATCGCCAGGACCTCCTCGGCCAGCTCGAGCCTGGCCCGGCTCGCCCTCGACTTCACGGTGCCCTCGGGGACGCCCAACAGTGTCGACACCTGCTCCACCGACAGCCCCTGGATGTCTCTCAACATGACGATCTCCCGGCTGATCGCCGACAGCCGGCTGAGCGCCGCCCGCAGCACCGTACGCTGCGATGTGGCCACGGCCTGTTCTTCCGGCCCCTCGCCGGAGTCCGCCACCGACGCGTAGTGCTCCTCGGGCAGCGCCGACGAGAGCACACGGGCTTTGCGACGCCGCAGGTAGTCCACGGATCGGTTCCGCGCGACGTGGATCAGCCACGGCACGAACTCATCGTCGTGATCCGGCCACCGGTCGCGCGTCTCGTAGAGGCGGATGAAGATCTCCTGCGCGAGGTCGCGGGCCTCTTCCCGGTCGTTCAGGTAGCTGTAGGCCAGCGCGTAGACCCGTCCTTGGGCCTGGCGGACGAACGCCTCCCAGGCCAGCTCGTCGCCGGCCCGGCACCGGCCGATCAGGGGAGTCAGGGCTTCTCTATCCACGCGCGCCTACACTGAAGAACGCACACCCGGCCGTCCAGGTTCGGTGCCCCGGGGTAGTCGCCACCCAGGCGAACCGTGCGTCACTGAGCAGGCCCTTGAGCCGAGCCGACGGCGTCAGTCTGCAAAACGCCCCGTGAGGGGGCGACACGCGTGGGGCTGGGGGCCCCCACGCAAAGCAGCAGGACACGTCCCGGCAAGGTGCGTTTTGCCGGCGAGCGCGAGCGGGACTGCGAACGTGACGCACGGCTCGCCGCGGCGGCGCCGGCCCCGGGTCCCGGGTCCCCGCCGTCAGACGAGCAGCCTCCCGTCCTCCATGATCTTCCGGTCGTCGAACCAGACGGTCGGCTGCTTGACGAGGCCGTCGAGGTGGCTCGCCACGCGTACGCTGCCGCCCATCGACTTGTTGTCGCCGAAGGCGATGTGGATGGTGCCCATCACTTTCTCGTCTTCGAGGATGATGCCCGTCAGGATGGCCCTGTCGTTGGTGCCGATGCCGAACTCGGCGACCGTCCGGCCGTCCTTCCCGTGCGGGGCCAGCAGCTCGACAAGCCTGTGAGCCGACGCGCCGCCGGTGATGTCGGCCGCATATCCGTCGTTGACGACGATGTGGATGGGTTCGTCGACCATGCCGACGCTGGCCATGGACCCGTCGACCACGACCACGCCGTTCGAGAGTCCCTCGAGGGGCGCCAAGTAGGCTTCGCCGGTTGGCAGGTTCCCCCACTGCCCCTTCTCACGGAAGATGCCCGAGCTGGCGTGCGGTTCCCGGCCCTCGATGGGCATGGTGATGTCCGTGCCGGCCGGTGCCGTCACGCGCACGACCTTCGTGTCGCGCAAGAGGTCGCACAGCCGGTGGGTGCGCTCGGCAATGGCGTGGTAGTCGGCGTTCATGCAGCGGATCATCACTTCTTCTGTGACGTTCGGAAGGGTGGCCACGCGGACCCCCTTGGCGCTCGCGGACCGGCGCGAGTCGGTGTGGGTGAGCGACTTGGAGGTCGGGCACAGGACGACGTCCACCTGGGTCATCAACCAGGCCACTTCGGCGGGTGGCTCTTCGCCGTTGGTCCTGCGGGGCGGCATGTCGATGAGCATGACCTCGTTGCCGAGCTGCCGGGCAGCCTCGTGGCAGGCGTATCCGATGGTCCGGAGCGGCGCGTCGGTCACGACGAGCACCCGCTCGCCGGGCTGGACGCCCATGCAGTCCCGGACGGCGATGAGGGCGGCGGACTGGAGTTCGGAGGAGATGTGCATAGGGGGCATTATGCAGGGATCGGGGACCGGGGACCAGGGACCAGGAACGGGGACCAGGGACCAGGGACCAAGAGCAGGAATCGGGGACCGGCGCCCCATTCAGAACCGGCCCCCGATCCCCGGTCCCAGGTCCCTGTTCTCCGTGCTACAGTCTCAAGAGCCCCGCCGTTGGACCCCGATTCGGGCGCACTTTCTTAAGGAGCTCCGATATGGCATCTGCGATCCAGGGACTCAAACCGGAAGGCCTGTGGCACTACTTCGCCGAACTCTCGAAGATCCCCCGCCCGTCGAAGCACGAAGAGGCGGCTGCGGTGTTCGTCGTCGACACCGCCAGGAAGCTCGGCCTCGAGTCCCTCCGGGACAAGGCCGGCAACGTCATCGTGCGCAAGCCGGCGTCGGCCGGGTTCGAGGGCAAGAAGTCCATCTGCCTCCAGGGGCATCTGGACATGGTTCCCGAGAAGCGGCCCGACAAGAAGCACGATTTCCTCAAGGACCCCATCATCCTCGTCCGCAAGGACAACGTGATGATGGCCGATGGCACGACGCTCGGCGCCGACAACGGCGTCGCGGTGGCCACCAACCTCGCCATCATGGCCGACAAGACCCTCCAGCACGGACCGCTGGAATTCCTCTTCACGATCGATGAGGAAACCGGGCTGACCGGCGCCAACAACCTGGAACCCGGCCTGCTGGAGAGCCAGACGCTCCTGAACCTCGACTCGGAGGAAGAAGGTGCGCTCTACGTCGGCTGCTCGGGCGGCCGCGATTCGACCGGCACGTGGCCGTTCCAGGGCGAGCCGGCGCCGGCGGGAACGGTGGGCGTCGAGCTGAAGGTCGGCGGGCTGCGCGGCGGGCACTCGGGCCTCGAGATCGACAAGGGCCGCGGGAATGCCATCAAGATCATCAACCGCGTGATCATGGCGCTCGGCGCCGTCGGCGCGCGGCTGGCCCGCATCGACGCCGGCAACAAGCGCAACGCGATCCCGCGCGACGCGGTCGCGCTGCTCTTCATCCCGAAGAAGAAGCTCGACGAGGCCATGGCCATCGTGTCGTCGCTGAACGCCATCGTCAAGGCCGAGCTGTCGAGCGTGGAGCCGTCGCTCGAGGTCACGGCCGCCGCCGTGAAGGGCCGGGCCAAGGTCATGAAGAAGAGCCTCCAGAAGAAGCTCACGATGACCATCTCGGCCATGCCGCACGGCGTACTGAAGATGAGCGCGGACATCCCGGGCCTGGTCGAGACCTCGACGAACCTGGCCGTCATCACCACGACGAAGAAGGATGTCGTCATCCAGACGAGCCAGCGCAGTTCGGTGGCCTCAGAGATCGACGAGGCGTCGGGCACCGTCCGTCACGTCTTCGAGCTGGGCGGTGCGACCGCGAGCGGGTCTCACGGGTACCCCGGCTGGAAGCCGAACCTCGATTCGCCGATCCTGAAGACCGCCATCGCGACGTACCAGAAGCTGTACGGCAAGGAGCCCGAAGTGAAGGCTGTCCACGCCGGGCTCGAATGCGGGATCATCGGCGAGAAGTACCCCGGCATGGATATGGTATCGCTCGGGCCGACGCTCGAAGGCGTGCACTCACCCGACGAGAAGATCTACATCGACACCGTCGGCAAGTACTGGGATTACGTGCTGGCGATTCTGAAGAACGCGTAAGGACAGGGACCGGGGACCGGGGACCAGATGTGCCCCGCCGGTAGGCCCGGACAACTCGTCGACAGCGGCAGGGGCCGGCGCGATTGCGTCGGCCCTTCTCGCGTGGCGGCCGCCTTCGGTCTTCTGTCTTCTGACTCCTGGCTCCTACCCCCGTCCTACCCTCTGAACAGCGCCAGTCCGTGCAGGATCGAGGCCACGATCGCGAGAAGCGTGGCGAGGATGCAGCCCACGGCGATCAGCATGTGGTCGAGACGCTCGGGCTTGAGCGGATCGAGCAGCCGGCCGGCGAGCCAGCCGCCGGCGAAGCCTCCTGCGTGGGCCCAGTTGTCGATGCCGGGCATGATGAGGCCGAACACGCCCAGCATGAGGGCGTACTGGAGCCCTTCGCGGCGCGCCATGCTGCTGCCGGAACGCTGTCCGTAGTTCACGAGGGCGCCCAGAAGCCCGAAGACCGGCGCGGAAGCGCCGACCGTAAAGCCCGCCCCGCCGAGGATGGGCACGCCGGCTAGCGCGACCCCCATGAACGAACTGGCCGCAAACCCCACGACGCCGGCGGCCGTGTAGATGATCACCATCCGTCCTGGGCCGTACAGCTCCGCGCAGGTCGGCCCCAGGTTCCGCACCCACATCATGTTGAAGAGGATGTGCAGTAGTCCGGCGTGAAGCCAGCCGGCGCTGAGAATGGTCCACCAGCGGCCGTATTCGAACACCGGGATGGCGCCGCTCGCGCCAAAGAGGAACAGGCTCATCGTGCTGGGCGACAGGAAGCTGAAGAGCCCGCCCATCCGGATGTTGGAACCCGAGGCCAGCAGCGCGGCGACGTAGAGTCCGGCCGAGCCCACCACGACCATCGGCACGAACCCCAGGTCGTTGCCGAGGCGTCGCAGGAGCGGCGCGTAGCCCCAGAGGCCGGGATTGCGCCGGCCGCAGTTGTAGCAGGTCTCGTCGTTCACGCCGACGAGCTGCCCGCATGACACGCACACGACCGAACCGCTCGTCTGTCGTCCCAGCATCTCCGCGCATCCTCTGGGGGCCGGGGACCGGGGATCGGGGATCGGGGATCGGAAACTCGAGCCGGTCAGCACCCCGATCCGGGGCCCTAACTTCCAGATCCCGGTTCGTCTGGCCATAATACCAGCCGGACTCCACTGTTGACACGAACCGGGATTCACTCGAGTGAGCCCAGCTCTCGGCGGACGGCCGGCGGCACCAGACCCGATCGCCTCGCGGTCCGCCTCGTGGCTGTCGTCGCAGAACCGGTCCCCGGTCCCCGGCCCCCGGTCCCCGTGAGCGTCAGTAGTAGACGACCATCCCCCCGCCGCCCGAGCTTCCGAACCGCGGGTTCACGATGTTGTTGTAGATGGATCCGAAGGTGTAGGAGATGCCGAAGTACACGGAGTAGTCCCAGGCCGTCGCGAGCTGGCGCTGGCGCACCAGTATCTCCTCGTCTGTGGCCTCCCCCAGCGGCAGATTGATCTGGTCGCGGATCCAGGACGCGCCTCCGCCGACGTTGAACGACAGCCCTTTCTTGATTCGCAGATCGATCATGCCCCACGACTGCACGCGGTACTTGTCCATCATCGACAGGTACTGCGAGACATCCACGCTGGCGCTCACCTGGCCCCACGGCTGGCGCGCCTCGATATCGGCGCTCAGCGTATGGACCGGACGCGTCTCGGATGCCTTGCCGTAGAGGGTTTCTTCGAAGTAGTCGGTGGACGTCACGCCGATACCGTACTGGATCGTCAACGACCGGCGCGTCGACTCGCTATACGGAAAGATGTTGTACTCGATGGCCGGCGCGGCGTGAATCTGCAGCCTCCGGTTCGAGTAGGTCGACGAGCTCACCGAACTGCGCGCGCCGAGCGACCAGTGGGGGGTGAGGCTTCTCACGATCAGCCCGCTCGCGCTCGAATCGCGCGAGATGCTCACGTAGGGATCCTCGTCTCCCAGGTCGTAGGAGCTCTGACGATACGACGCGCTCCCCGACAGACTGACCTTCCAGGCATCCGTCACCCGGTTGGCCGACACGCCCCCCGAATAGGACTGGTACGACGAGGCTTCCTCACCGCTCACGCTTCCATTGGCGCGGATGCGGAACACCCAGTGGTCCCACGGATCGTGGCCCGGCTGCTGTGCCGCCTGGGTCTTCGCCGCCTCGATCGACACACGGAGCGTGTCGGACTCGCTGGAATGGGCGACGTACCGTGTAAGTCCCACCTTCAGCTTCAGGACGAGGGCGGCACGCACGGCGTCCGATGCCGCGTTGGGCGGGATGATCGCCAGCAGCGTATCGTCGAGACGCTCGAACGGCCCCCGGCCCATGAACGACAGTGTGACCTCGCTCCCGCCGGCCCCGGTGGAACGTCCCGTCACGAGGATGTGGACGTCGGCGGCCTCGCGATCGCGGACGTGATCGACGAACGTCAGGTTGGTCCGAATGTAATCCGAATCGCACGACCAGCGGCAGTCGATGAACACCTTGACCCGGCCCTCGATCTGCTGGATGCGGGGCGGTTCCGGAGGCGGCGGGGGCGGCGGCGGTTGCGCCGCCAGAACGGCTGGCCAGACAACGCACAGGTACAGCAGGCCCCCAACCGCAAGACGCTTCCTCATGAAGGCGCTCCCTCACCGAACGATGCCAACGGGCGGGATGGATCGCGGCCGGGGCGCAACGCCGGGCGCGACAACCCGGCTGGGCGATGCCCCGTCATTCCAGGCGTGAGGGGGCGCAAGGCCAGCTTGCCCGTATTAGACGCCGCAGCTGAGCAAAGGGTTGGCCGACCGCACGCCGAACTCCGAGCACCGACCTCGGAATCCGCACGACAGGGATCAGGCGACAGGCGGCAGGGAACACGGCGCCGCAGGCTGCTGTCAAAGCGCTGAACCGCCCCTCGACCAGACTCACGCTTCGACCGGCTCAGGGAGCGGCGAGCGTGTCGAACCGCAGGGTGGGCTGAGCGAGCGCCAGCGAGTCGAACGGCCGACTCTCGACTCGCAGTGTCGGACCTGGCCCCCGATCCCCGGTTTCCGGTCCCTGTTCTCAGAAGCGGAACAGGCGCGTGAACTTGACCGCGAGGCTGTGATTGGCGAGGCGCGGCGGCTCGTGCGGCAGCGAGGTGTCGCGCCCTTCGGAGTACACCAGGAAGAGGTCGCTGCCGGGCCGGTACTCCCAGCGGAAGCGGACGCTGGAGCTGATCGCGCTCGCGTTGGAGTTGTACTGCACCAGCCCGCTCAGGATCGTCCGCGGCGAGATCGCATAGTTGACGCGGGCCGACAGCAGGTCCGTGCGGTACGCCGCCGCGGGCAGGTCGATCCAGTTGAACGCCAGGCCCGGCTCCACGGCGAGCTTCGGCGTCAGTTCGACCCGGCCCCGGAAACTGGCCTCCGCCCGCGTGCCGTCGAAGAACTGCCCGTAGCCGGCAGACAGCCATCCCGACACTTTCCGCTGTGGTCCGAGGCGAAGCGACGTCTGCCCGGCGGTGTAGTGGTAGCCGCCGACGGGAATGAAGACGCCCTCGGTAATCTCGAACGGCTCGTCCAGGTACTCGTAGCTGCGGGTGACGTCGACGCTCCACTCGTCGCCGCTCTGGAACTCCAGGCTGAACTGCCCCTGGAACTCGCGCGTCTCGACGACGTTCGCGGTGTTCTCGAAGTAGTCCGCCGACACTTCGAACTGGTACTTGCGAATGCGCGACGGAGGGGAAGGCCGCGGGCTGAAGCGTCCCTGCACGAACGATCGGTCGAAGTCCTCGCGCCGGAGAAAGCCGATTTCCGGATTGAAGTCGGGCCCGACATGCGACTGCTCGATCCGGAGGCCGTAGCGGTCGCCGGCATAATCCAGCGCCCCGCGGTAGCTCGTGGCGTTGCCCGTCCGTCCGGGCGTCTCGCTCTTCGCGACGAACGCGTCGACGGTCAGGTTCTGGAAGAAGACGAAGTTCCCGTCGACGCCGTACGCGTAGTTCGCCGCAAGTCCGTCAACCGACGGCCCGCGCCGGGTGACGATCGCGCCGATCGAGCTGCGTCTGAGGATGTCGCGCTTCACGCGCGCCACGAGGAAGTTCGTCGGATACGCGTGGCCCTCCTCGAGATCCCGCTCGGCGGTCCTCGCGTCGAGAAAGCCGATCGAGTACGGGCCGGCCTTCCCGGTGAGCCGGGCTCCGTACCGCATGGGGATCGTCTCGCCTTCCTGCAGGCCGATGCGGCGACTGTAGAACAGCACCGGCGTGTTCGACGGGGGCCCTCCCCCGCCGCCACGCGGGCTGCCCCCCGCGCCGCCGAAGGCGAAGATGCCCATCCCCTCGAGGAAGAAATCCCGGCGCTCGGGGAAGAACAGGCTGAACCGCGTGAGGTTCACCTGCTGCTCGTCCTCCTCCACCTGGGCGAAGTCCGTGTTGACGCTGAAGTCCGCGGTGAGCCCCTGCGTCACGCCGTACTTCAGGTCGATGCCGACGTTCGGATCGAGCTCGTTCGACACCGGGGGCTCGGCCTCGTTGTCCGTCCGGAGCGCTGAGGCGGCGTACGGCTTGACTTCGAGGTTCAGCGACGATGGAGGCGCCACCAGCCCGACCAGCGTCGCCGCGGACGACAGCCGCTGCATGCCGCGTGGGCCGTACGCCGCCGGGATCGGAGTCAGGTACGACATCTCGTTGCGTCGGCGGATCGTGCGGCGGAAATTGACCCCCCAAAGCTGCGCGCCGGGCCGCGGGTAGCGGAGCGACCTGAACGGGATGGCCATCTCGACGCTCCATCCCTCATCGTCGCGCGTCGTCCGGCACTCCCACACCGTGTTCCACTCGCGGTTGCTCTCGCGCTCGTCCGTCACCGTCTGGTCCGACAGGCCGCCCACCGGGTTCGTGTAGAAGAAGAACCCGTTGCGCCGATCGTGGAAGGTGTCGAAGATGACCCCGAAGTTGTCGTTCTGGAAGATGTTGAAGCTGTCGCGGCGCATCTCGTTGGCGACGATCTCCGAGGCCCGGGTGTCGTGCATCCGGGCGGCCACGTAGACGGCGGTGTCGTCGAAGAACAGCCAGACCTCGGTGGTCTCGCTGGCGGCTTCGCCTTCGCGGGGCTCCTGCTGGAGGAACCCGTCGATCGGAGCCGTCTGTCGGTAGACCTCATCGTCGAGACGGCCGTCGACCCGCAGAGCCGTGTCGAGGCGCACGGCACGGACCGTGACGCGGCCGGCATCGTCGCGGGCAACAGTGGCCGGCGGCACCGGCACGGGCCCGGCAATGGACGGGGGCTCGCCGGGCGCGACCGGCCCCTGCGCCGACGCGGGGAGGCAGGCGGCGAGCACAAGCACGGCTGTAGCCCAGTGGGCGAATCGCAGGCGCGGCATGCGGCGAATCAGGACGATCCCGTCCCTGGAGGAACCAGGCGGAACGAACAGCCCGGCCATTCTAGCAGGATACGCTCGGCCCGTCGCGGCTGCGCGTCCCACTCGGACCGCGGCCCCGTTCATCTGTGATCCTCGGGCCGACCACACCACCGGAAGCCCTGCCGAGTCCCTCTCCATGCGTTACTGCGGTGCGGCACCCGGGTCCCGGGCCCCGACGAGGATCACTGTCCTGTCTACTCCGGCCGCACGCCGCGGCATGGCTCACCTGCGATCCTTCGCTCCGGCGCCACGCGGCGCGGTCGGGGACCGCGCCCTACCGTGCCATCGAATGGGGCCAGGGGACATCCACAAGCGATCCCCGGTCCCGGATCCCCGATCCTCGTTCTTCGACTCCCGACTCCCGCCCTCAGCCCCGGTCCCTGTTCTTCGGTCTGAAGCTCGCGTTCAGGACGCGCTTGCGCACGCGGATCGACGCCGGCGTGATCTCGACCAGTTCATCGTCGTTGATGAATTCGATAGCCGTCTCGAGGCCGAGTTTGCGCGGCGGCACGAGGCGGATCGCCTCGTCGGCCGTCGACGCGCGCATGTTCGTCTGCTTCTTTTCTTTCGTCACGTTGACGTCGAGGTCGTTGTCGCGCGCGTTCTCGCCGACGATCATCCCCTCGTAGACCTGGGTCCCCGGCTCGATGAAGATCTCGCCCCGCTCCTGCAGGTTGTAGATGGCATAGGCCGTCGCCGTGCCGGAGCGGTCGGCCACCAGCGCCCCCGTCGGGCGGGCGGGGATCGGCCCGAACCACGGCCGCCAGGCCTTGAAGAGGTGGTTCATGATCCCGGTGCCGCGGGTGTCGGTGAGGAACTGCGACCGGAAGCCGATGAGCCCGCGCGTCGGCACGTCGAACTCGAGCCGCACGCGCCCCGAGCCGTGGTTAACCATCTTCGTCATCGTTCCCTTGCGCGACCCGAGCTGGGCGATCACCACCCCCTGGAACTCCTCGGGCACGTCGATGATCAGCTCCTCGACCGGCTCCAGGGTCTGGCCCTGTTCCGCGCGGGTCACGATCTCCGGCCGTGACACCTGCAGTTCGTACCCCTCCCGACGCATCATCTCGATCAGGATCGAGAGCTGCAGTTCCCCGCGCCCGACGACCTTGATCTGCTCGGGCGAGCCGGTGTCTTCGAGGCGGATCGACACGTTCCCCAGCAGCTCCCGGTCGAGCCGTTCACGGATCTGGCGCGACGTCACGAACTGGCCTTCCCGCCCCGCCATGGGCGACGTGTTGACGCCGAAGATCATCGAGACGGTCGGCTCGTCGATCGCCAGGGGCGGCAGCGGCATCGGCCGCTCCGCGTCCGTGATGGTCTCGCCGATCGTGATGTCGGCGAGCCCAGCCAGGCACACGATGTCGCCCGCGGCGGCCTCGGCAATATCGATGCGCTTCAGCCCCTCGAAGGCGTACAGTTTCGTCACGCGCGTCGTCTGGAGCGCGCCGCCGAGCTTCGCCACGGCCACCGTGTCGCCAATCCGCACGCGGCCGTTGAAGAGACGGCCGACCGCGATCCGCCCGACGTACTCGCTCGAGTCGAGGTTCGAGACGAACAGCTGCAGCGGCGCATCCGGGTCGCCGGCGGGGGGAGGGACGTGGGCCGCGATCGCCTCGAACAGCGGCCGGAGGTCCGTGCCCGGCACGGCCAGGTCCGATGTCGCGGTCCCGGCCCTCGCGTTGGCGTAGAGCACCGGGAACTCGAGTTGCTCCTCCGTCGCATCGAGGTCGATGAACAGATCGAACACCTCGTTCAGGACCTCCTGAGGCCGGGCGTCCTGGCGGTCGATCTTGTTGACGACGACGATGGGCGGCAGGCGGCGCTCGAGGGCCTTCCTCAGGACGTACCGCGTCTGGGGCAGCGGCCCCTCCGACGCATCGACGAGCAGCATCACGCCGTCGACCATGGACAGCGTCCGCTCCACTTCGCCACCGAAATCGGCGTGCCCGGGGGTATCGACGATGTTCACCAGGATGTCGTGGTAGTGAAGCGCGGTATTCTTCGCGAGAATGGTGATGCCCCGCTCCCGCTCCAGGTCGGTGTTGTCGAGCGCCCGCTCCGCCACGCGTTCGTTGGCGCGGAACGTCCCGCTCTGGAACAGGAGCGCGTCGACGAGCGTGGTCTTCCCGTGGTCGACATGGGCGATGATGGCGACGTTGCGTCGAAGCGGATTGGCGGTCCCCTGCCCGGCCGGCGGTGATGATGGCATCCCACCAGTATACTGTGGCGGATGGACACCCCTGCGCGCACGGCCCTCATCACTGGCGCCTCCGCCGGCATCGGCAAGGAACTGGCGGATGTCTTCGCCGGACACGGCTTCCACCTCGTGCTCACGGCCAGGCGCCGGGATCGCCTCGAGGCGCTGGCCGCCGACCTCGCCGCCCGTCACTCGTGCCGGGTACTGACGATCGCCGACGATCTGGCCGACCCTGACGCGCCGGCGCGGATCGTGGCACGCGTGCTGGATGCCGGCGTGGAGGTCGATGCCCTCGTCAACAACGCCGGGTACGGCCTGACGGGCACCTACGCCAATACGACATGGCCGCAGCAGGCCACGTTCCTCCAGGTCATGGTCACGGCCGTGGCCGAGTTGACGCATCGCCTGCTGCCCGGGATGCTGGCGCGCGGCTACGGCCGCATCATCAACGTGGCGTCGCTCGCGGGTCTCGTCCCGGGCTCCGCCGGGCACACCCTCTACGGCGCCTCGAAGGCGCTGCTGATCAAGTTCTCGCAGTCCCTCGCCGCCGAGGTGATGCCGAGGGGCGTGCACGTGACGGCGCTGTGCCCCGGCTTCACCTACAGCGAGTTTCACGACGTGAACGGCACCAGGCCGCTCGTGAGCCGGCTGCCCTCGTTCATGTGGATGGACGCGCGCACGGTGGCCGAACAGGGCTACGATGCGGTCATGCGGGGCCGCGTGGTGTACGTGAACGGCCGCGTCAACTGGACCATCGCGGCGCTGGTGAAGTACGTCCCCGACTGGCTCGTGGACCGCGCGGCGCGGCGCTCGGCCAGCCGGTACCGGGAAGTGTAGGGCACGGGATTTCAGTGGTCAGTTTTCAATTCTCAGTTAGCAGTTGTCAGTAATCAGATATCAGTTAGCAGTTGTCAGTTGTCAGTTGAACTCCATGCTCAGAACTCAGAACTGAAAACTGATAACTGACAACTGATCCACCGTCCATGAGCAGCACCGTCCTCATCGGCGCGCTACTGGCTGGTCTCCTCGGCCTCGGCGCGTGGGAGCGCGACCGGCGCGATCGCGCCCGCGCTGCGATCCCGATTCGCGTGCACGTGAACGGGACGCGAGGCAAGTCGACCGTGACCCGGCTCATTGCCGGCGCGCTCCGCGAGGCCGGCATCCGGACCGTCGCGAAGACCACCGGCACGGCGCCCCGGCTGATTCTACCCGACGGTTCCGAGCGCCCCGTGAGGCGTCGTGCGCCGGCCTCCATCCGCGAGCAGCTCTGGCTGCTGCGCGAGGCTCACCGACTCGACGCCGGCGCGCTCGTCGTCGAATGCATGGCTGTCGATCCCGATCTCCAGGACGTCTGCGAACGAGACATGGTTGCCGCCACTGTCGGCGTCATCACCAACGCACGGCCCGATCATGCGGAGGTCATGGGACCCGACGAGACCGATGTCGCCCGCGCCCTCGCCAGCTCGGTGCCCCGCGGCGGCGCCGTCGTCCTCGGCCCGGACCCCGGACCCTGGCGCGAGGTCACCGCGCGCGAGGCCGCACGGCGACGGTGCGACGTGCTCGCCGCGACCGTTGAAGACCCCGCGATCGACGCGCTCCGGCTCCCGCCCTGGCAGCGGCCGAACTATGCCGTCGCGCTGGCCGTAACGCGCCGTCTGGGCGTGCCGGATGACCTCGCCTTGCGCGGCATGGTCTCGGCCGTACCCGACCCGGGTTCGTGCACCGTCCGGTCCGTGCGGGCCGACGGCCGGACGCTGGAAGTCATCGATGCGAGCGCCGCCAACGATCCTGCGTCGTTCCGGCACCTGGTCGGCCGCCTCACCGACCGCGACCTGGTCGTGTTCAACCACCGCGGCGATCGGCCTCTGCGCCTGCGCCAGTTCGCCGAGTCCGGCCTGTGGGCCGATCCGCGCGTGGCGGTCCTCGTCACGGGCGACCGCCCCGACTGGTGGTCGCGAACGCGGGTTTGCCGGACGCTCGGCCGGGAGCACCTGCCGTTCGTCCCGCGTCCACGACTTGGCGCGGGGCTGCGCGTGGCACTCGGCAACAGCCCAGACCTCCGCACGGTGGTGCTGAGCGGCAACACACGCGGGCTCGACACGGCAGCGCTGGCCGCCGCGCTCGAGGAGTGAGCCATGATTGAAACGGCCCTCGCCCTCGGCATTATCGTCAACCTGATCTTCACCGAAGCGTTTGGCCTCGCGTCGGGCGGGCTGATCGTGCCCGGCTACCTCGCGCTCTACCTGAACCACCCCGACCGCGTCGCCGCGACCCTGGTTGTCGGCGTGGTCACGTGGGCGGCGGTACGGTTCGGCCTGATGCGGGTCGCTGTTCTCTACGGGCGCCGGCGCTTCGGCGTCACCGTGCTCGCGGGATTCGTGGTCCACGGACTCTACGTGTGGGTCATCGGCCACGCGCCCGGCGTCCCCGGGGACGCCCGGGTGATCGGGTACCTCATCCCCGGACTCATCGCGAATACGGCCCTCTCGCAGGGGCTCTGGCCCACACTCGGGATGTCACTCCTCGGCGCCGTGATCGTCCGGCTGTTGCTGGCGCTCGTCGCCGGCTGGATCGTCTGACGTGAACCGCCGCCTGCCGACCGCATCGCGTAGACGGGCCGCCACCGTCCTGGGCGTGACGTGCACGGTCGCGGTCGTACTGATGGCCCTGGGATGGATCCCCGTCATCCAGTGGCCCGCTGTGGGAAGGCGCGCGCCGCAGCGGACAGCCGAAGCCGAGCGCGCTGAGCAATGCATGCGGGACGCGACCGACGCGATCGCGCGCGCGCGGACGGCGGCCGGAATGGGGGGGATCCCGGCTGGAGCGGGATCCAGCGCCCTGATCGGATCGGAGTGGACACCGCTCGTCACGACACTCGGGAGTCTCGAAGCCAAGCGGCTCTCCACGTCGCCGGCGTGGGCGTCCGCGCTGACCGTGCAGATTCGGGCACGCGGCATCGGACCGTCCGACCTCGCGGTGGCATCGTTCTCGGGCTCGTTCCCCGGCCTGAACATCGCGACCGCCTGCGCGTGCCGGGCGCTGGGCGTCGAGCTCATCGGGTTTTCGTCGGTCACCGCGTCGACGTGGGGCGCGACCGACCCCGGGTTCACCTGGCCGGAGATGGAAGTGGGGCTCGTGCGCGCGGGCATCATCGCCCCGGTGTCAGCCGCGGTCTCGATTGGCGGCGACGAGGACGCGGGCCTCGATCTGGACGACGAGGGACGCGACCTCGCGTCGCGGATTGCCGACGAAGCGGCGGCCGCGCTGGGCGCACGCCGGCTGGCGGCATCGTCGCTCGAGGACGCCATCAGCGAGCGGCTGCGCGTGCTGGACGGCGCCGGGGGCCGTCGCGCCGTGCGACTGTTCGTGAACGTCGGCGGCACATCGGCGAGCCTGGGACGATCGCCGGCCATCCTGAGGATTCGGAGCGGCTGGGTCCCGGCCGACCCGTTCGACCTCGGACCCGGCCGGGGCCTCGTGGCGCGGATGGTCGAACGGGGGGTGCCGGTCCTCCACCTGCTCAACATCCGTGAACTGGCGCTCACGTGGGGGCTGCTGTGAACGGACGGGCGCGGCTGTTCGTAGCGGGCATCTTCGCTGGCCTGATCGCCGCTGCTCTTTCGTGCGGCGGAGGCGGCGGGAATCCTTCGTCGCCATCCACACCCACGCCGCCAGCGGCCCCGGTGGTCGAGTACGTCCCGGGCCAGACGTATTTCGGCCGCAACGGCTATATCGAGTTCCAGGCCGGTGAACTGCCCATCATTCTGAGCGCGCCGCACGGCGGAAGTCTCGAGCCGGCCGAGATCCCCAACCGCACCGCCGGCACCACCGTCACCGACACGGCGACGGAAGATCTGGCTCGCCGTGTGGCGGTCGCGCTGCAAAACAGGACCGGACAATCCGTGTCACTGGTAGTTTGCCGGCTGAGGCGGACGAAGATCGACGTGAACCGGGAGATCGTCGAAGGCGCGCAGGGCAACGCCGCGGCCGAGCAGGCGTGGCGGGAGTACCACGCCTATCTCGAGACGGCGGCCGGGCTGGCCCTGAGACGCAGCCCGACGGCGCTCGTCGTGGACGTGCACGGGCACGGCCACGCGATCGCGCGCATCGAGCTGGGCTACCTGCTGAACGCCGCAGTGCTGGACCGGACGGACGCCGAGCTGGACGCGGGCGGATACGCCGCACAAAGCAGCATCCGGACCCTGGCGGCCGAAAGCGGCGTACCGTTCTCTGTCGTCCTGCGAGGCCCCGACAGTCTCGGCGGACTGCTGCAACGCGACGGGTACGCGGCCGTGCCAAGCGACGTGATTCCGACACCTGGAGCCGATGACTACTTCAACGGCGGCTACATCACCAGCCGCCACGGATCGGCCGGCGGCTCGCCGGTGAGCGCCATCCAGGCCGAACTGCCCATGCCCGGCATCCGCGACTCGGCTCAGGCCCGGGACCGGTTCGCGACCGCCTTCGCCGACGTCCTCGTCGCGTACGTGAGACGGCACCTCAAGCTGCCGCTCTGAGCGCTCCGGCCGAACACCCCCGCGCTAGAGCGGGTCTCATCCCGGAGTTGCCCCGGAGTAGACCCGCTCTAGAGCGGGGGTCAACATCGTGTCACCACCAGCCCTGTCGTCGCCCGTCCCAGGCTCCTGTGCCGTGCAGCACCGGGTCCCGGACCCCGGATCCCGGATCCAGGGTCCCGAACGAGGATCGGCTGTCCGCCTACCCCGCCTCCGCCGGCGCCACCAGGTCGGGCATCGGCTTCGCGGCGAAGAGACGACGGCACGGGGCTGCGATCCACCGCGCCCACCGCACCGACCGTGACACGCGGCCGCTGTCGGTCGTGATCCCGGTGTTGGCGTACATCTGGCGGTAGAGCTTCGAGAGCATGATGAACGCCAGCCGGCCCTTGATCGTGGGAACGCAGCTCGAGCGCCGCCAGATGGCAGGCAGCGTATAAAAGCGATCCCACGTCGACTGGGTGCGGTCCCGGATCTCCTGAGACGTCATCACCGGGTGCTCGCTGAACGCCCGCGGCCGCTCGTGGGCCGGAATCAGCCAGTGCCGCGAGTACGGGACGCCGTTGACATGCTGGCCCTTCGCGTCCGATTCCTTCGCCCACCGTTCGAAGTCGATCGTCCCCGGGAACGGCGTGAGCATCACGAACTGCGCGAACGCGATTTCGGACTCGATCGCGAGCGCCGCCGTCGCGTCGAACGTCTCGGGCCTGTCGCTGGGCAGACCGAAGATGAACGACCCCAGCACCTGCACCCCGTGCTTGCGGAACGTTCGAAGCCGCTCGACGAGCGCGTCGCCGGACAGGTTGAACCCCTTGTAGACGTCCTTGAGGCCCTCCGGAGTAATCGACTCGATGCCGACCAGCGCCCCGCGAATCCGCGCCTCCCGCATCGCGTCGAGGAACTCGGGATCCTCGGCCGCCTCCATGGTGATCTGCGTGAAGAAGTTCATGTCGCCCGGAAGCCTGGCGAGACGCCGCATGAAGGCCATCCGTTCGTCCCGCATGGCCTTCAGCTGGTTGAGGTGCGTCTTGTCGGCCCGCCGGTCGGCGGCCGCCAGGTCGGCCAGCGTCACCGGGTAGAAGTTGTCGTCGGCGAGCGCCACGAACCGGAAGCCGCGACGCCGGAGTTCCACAATCTCTTCGATGAGGGCGTCGTTCTGCCGCTGCCGCGGCTGCTGGCCGTCCGTCCGCCACACCGAGCAGAACGAACAGTGCTTGGGACAGCCCCGGACCGTCTGGACCGATGCCCACATGTACCGGCCCTCCGGCAGCAGATCCCAGCGCGCCGGCAGCATGGCGTCGCCCGGCACACGGCCGGCGTCGTAGAGACGCTGCGGCAGGCCTGCGACGCAGTCTCGCACCACCGACGGCCAGATGAGGTCGCCGTCACCCTTGACGACCGCGTGGGCCCCACCGATCTCGTGCGGCTCGTCCGGGAACAGCGAAGCGTGGATGCCACCGTAGACCACCCAGGCTCCCCGCTCGCGGCAGGCTTTCCCGACTTCGTAGCCGCGCAGGGCGTTGCCCGTGTGGATGCCGATGCCGACGACGTCGCCGGCCTGGACGTCGGAGACGTTCAACGGATCGAGCGTTTCATCGACGAGAACCGGGTCACCGGCCTCTGCCGGTGTGGCGGACGCGAGAACGAACAGCCAGCGTGGCGTGATCACGGCGACGCCGAACGACACGTGGCTGGGGTTGACCAGAAAGACGCGCATGACTGGGCTCCGGCAGTGAGACGGGCGTCAGCGCCCGAACGGACGGGACAGTACTCCTCCAACCCGTTTGAAGAAAGCAGCGGTGGAGCGACCGGTGTAGACGGCGCCGTCTACGAGGCTCCCTGCTGTGGCGGATGTCACCGACCACGCACGGGGCCGGGAGGGATCGATCTTCACGAGAGGTACCGAGTCGCCAGCGCCAGCCTGCAGCAGCATGCCGTCGGCGGATCCACGACTCGGAGGGGGCGGAAGGGCGGGCTCGAACGGAGCGCGCCCCGTTGCGTGCGTCTCGACGGGCGTCAACTCGACGCGGCGTACGCCAGAGGCGTCAGGTGACGCGCCCGGAAGGCCGGCTCCACGGGTCTCGGCCGCCGGGGTCGACGTCGAGAGCGGTGCGGAGGCGAGGCCGGGTGATCGCGGCGGAGTCCGAAGCCCTGACGGCCTCATCGCGCCGACTCGTCCGGGGACACCGCCCGCTGCCTGCTGCCGGGCGAGGGCCGTGGCGTCCGCCGCGGCGGGACGACCGCCGCCAGCCTGGGCCGGGGTCGCCTCCGGCCGTGCCGTCACGGAGATGTCCGGATTCCCGACCGGAGTCGGCCCCTCGACGACGAGCGGGGGCATCGCGAGGATCGCGACGCCGAGCATTCCCGTCGCCAGCGGCACGAGGCCGAACGCGGCGCGGGTCAGCCGCGCGCCAGGCCGGATCCCGACCTCGGCGGCCTGCTGGACGCGGCGGCGGAGCGCGTGCCTCGACGCGGCCACCCCCGCGACGAGACTCTCGTCGTGCGGGCGCGCGCGCAGCGCCGCGACTGCCGTCAGGCACCGGGCATACGCGATCGGCTCGGCCGTCTGTCGGATGACCCAGTCGTCGCAGCTCATCTCGCGCGACACCGCCAGTCCCCGGCTGACCACGTGCGCGGCCGGGTTAATCCACATCAGGGCGACGAGCACGTGTTCGGCGAGGGCGCTCCAATCGTCGCGCCGGTGCACGTGCGCCAGTTCGTGGAGCAGCACCTGCTCGAGGTCGCGAGCCGTCAGCCGGTCGGCCTGGGTCCGAGGCAGGGCCACGATCGGCCGGCCGAAGCCGAGCATGGCGGGCCCGGCCAGCTCCTCGCACCAGCAGAGGCGCGCACGGCGTCCGGCGCGGACCGCACGTCTCAGGTTCGACGCCCGGCGCAGATCGTGGCCTGTCATCACGACGCACGAGCGTTTCAGTCGGCGGACACGCGCCAGCTGCCAGGCCAGACCAGCCAGCCGCCACAGGGCGCCTGACATCCAGATGGCCACCACCACCGGCAGCACCCAACCGGGTGCGGCGGGGATGGCCAGGGGAGCGAGAGACCGGGAAGGCGGAAGCGGCGTGGCGGTTGCGCCCCACACTGAGGCGGGCGGATCCGCCGGCGCGAAACCAGCCAAGGCAAGGACCGCGAGACAGACCAGCGCGGACTGCCACGCCAGGTGGTGGGCGGCCGGTCGAACGTGTCGCGCCCCCAACCGGCTGGCGAGACACACCAGAAGCGCCACGGCCAAGCTCTGTCCGACCCACAGAAGCAGCGAGGCCATGATCAGTGTGCCTCGCGACGCCGCACGAGATCCCGGAGGTCAGCCAGGTCCGCATCGTCCACCTGCTGGTCTTCCAGCAGACTCAGGACGAGCGTCTGGGGCGAGTTGTCGAAGAAGCGGTCGAGGACGTACCGCAGCGCGCTGCGCTGAGCCTGAGACTGATCGATGACCGGTTCGAAGACGAAGGCGCGGCCTTCCTTGCGGTGGCGGACGTATCCCTTCCGCTCCAGGATCCGCATCATCGTCTGCACGGTGTTGTACGCCGGGCTCCGCCTGGGACCGAGGCCGTCAACGATGTCAGACACCGTCGAACTGCCGCGGACCCAGAGCACGCGCATCAGCCTGAGTTCGCCATCCGTCAGCGTTGCCGACCGCGTACGCCCCATCGTCTCCCTCGGGATCGAGGCCACCCACCTGCAGGAGGGCCGATCCGACCAGAAAATCCGAAAATATTCGGATTTGAAACCACTCTACGCCGGCCGGTGGCGCCTGTCAACTAATTATTTCGGAGTTGCGAGTTAGGAGTTGTGAGTTCTGAGTCATGAAACCGGAGACCCGAACCCCGGGCTTGGAGACCCGAACCCCGGGCTTGGCCGGGACTACACCGGGGCTAAGCCCGGGACCCAGAGCGGGGTCCTCCCGTGGGCTGCCCAATGGCGGCTGAGCGTGGGTGCCGAGTCACACGCGGGATCCCGGGTCCCGGGTCCCAGGTCCCAGGTCCCGGGTCCCGAATTCACGCGGCTCAGCAGCAGGCCGCCCACCGATGGCAGTCCACCACGTGGTCGTTCACCATGCCCGTGGCCTGCATGTGCGCATAACAGATCGTCGAGCCGACGAAGGTGAATCCGCGCTGGCGGAGATCCTTGCTCATCGCATCAGACTCGGCCGTCCGCGCCGGGACCTCCTTGAGCGTCTTCCACCGGTTGACTCGCGGCCGCCCGTCCACGAAGCGCCACACGTACGCGTCGAACGACCCGAACTCCTCTTGGACGGCGAGAAAGCGGCGGGCGTTGTTGACGGCGGACGCGATCTTCAGCCGGTTGCGGACGATGCCCGGGTTCTCGAGGAGGCGCGCGACGCGGGATTCGCCGTACCGCGCGACCTTGGCCGGGTCGAAGCGATCGAAGGCCGCCCGGTACGCCTCGCGCTTGCGCAGAATCGTGACCCAGCTCAGGCCGGCCTGCGCGCCTTCGAGGACCAGCATCTCGAAGAGCCGCCGGTCGTCGTGCAACGGCACGCCCCACTCCTGGTCGTGATACGCGATGTAGATTGGATCGGTCCCGGCCCACGCACAGCGAATCAACGCCATCACCGCACCTCGTCCAGGCGCTCCACGAAGTCCCATCCGCGCTTCCGGCCCTCAGCGACGATGAGGTCGCCAGGTACGCGTTCGACGGCCACGACTCCGCGAGGCAGCGCGCCCCGGACGGCCAGGCCGGCCACGATGGCCGCGTGCCATCCGGTCAAGCGCTGCATGGCCGTGAATCCGGTCGCCTCGTCGTAGCGATCGATCAGCTCCACGGTGAAGGACGCCGGGCGGCCGCTGTGCGTGCCGGTCGCCGTGACGCGCATCACGCACACGTCGCGGACGATCTCGCCCGTGGCCCCGATGCGCGGCTCGAGCAGGGCGTGGAAGATCTCCCGCGGCACCACGCGCTGCGAGGCGATCTGCACCGGTTCGAGTCCGAGCAGCCCCAGCTCCTCGTAGGCCTTGAAGCGCGCGCAGTGGCCCGGGAACCTGAGGGTCTTGTTCTCGAGACGCTCCAGCGTGCCCACCCACGTCCACGGCGCGGTCGACAGGCCCCCCGAGGTCACGAACGCCTCGAGGCGGCCGATCGGCGATGCGAACTCGAGCTCCTCGAGATCGGCGAAGCACGGCACGTCGGTGACCCGCCCGTCCCGCAGGAAGTGCGCCACGCCGTCGTACTCGTTCGTGAGCCCGCTCATGGCGAAGGTCGATCGGTAGTTCCAGGGAGGTTCGGGGCTCTGCGGCAGGCCGCCGTCCCAGATGCGCACCTCGCGGGGTGTGTCGAGCCTGCTCATGGCGTACGCGGCGAGCGAGACGTTCAGTCCTGGGCCCATGCCGCAATCCGGCACGATCGACACGCCCGTCGCGCGGGCGGCCGCATCGAACTCGTGCTGGGCCCGGACGACGTCGGTGTTGCCGCCGAGGTCGCACAGGTGGACGCCGGCCTCGGCGGCGACGCGGGTGAGCCCCAGATTGACGGCATAGTGGGCGGCGCTGACCACGGCGTCGGCGCCCGACAGCATGTCGGCCATCACCGCGGCGTCGCTCGCGTCGCCGCTCCGTCCCTCAGCCACCGTCCTGCCCGTCAACCGGTCGATCGTCGCCGCGGCCTCTCGCGCGGCCTCCCCGTTGATATCCACGAACAGAACGCGCGCGGCCTCACCGTGCACGACGAGGTCGTACGCCGCTGCCACGCCCTGCCGGCCCGCTCCAACGATCACATAGGTAAACGACATGATGCCCCCTGATGACACACCAACCCTGACCACACGCAGCACCCCCGCCATGAGGCGGGATCGATCAGCAAGCGGAGTGGCTCAGAGCCCGGCGCTGAGGGTCCCCAAACGGCCCGGCGTCCACCTGATCCGATGACGGGTTTCTGGCACGAGGGATGACATGACCGCCCTGGTTGGTTCTACTGTCTACTGTCTACTGTCTGCTATCTCCTGATCCGGGATCGCGATTCGCGTCAGCGCCTCCGCCGCGCGGTCCTTCGCCAGGCGCGACCCGGTCAGGCAACCATCGAGCTTGCCGCGCATACGCAGGAACGGCTCCAGGCCGTCGGTGCGCGCGCATGGTCCCGCCTTGGCCGGGTGCGTTCCGTCCGCCTCGAAGACATCGCTGTAGAACCGGGCGGTCGCACCGATGCCCGGAACCACCTCCTCCATCGCGTCCAACTCGTCGGCCACGTAGCACGACGCGCACCCCGCGTCGTCCCAGGCCGGATGCCGGCGGTAGCCGAAGACGAGATCGGTGCAGATGCGGCCGACTTCGCTGGACGCCCGGGCGGACTGCACGTGACACAGGTCCATCAGCATCGGAACGAGCAGACCGTGTCCGGCCTCCCGGGACGCGTCCGCTCCGACCGCCCGCTCGAGTTCGAGGACATCGAGCGTCTGCTGGCGGGACGCAAGCAGCCACGCCAGCGCATCCGCCAGCGCGAAACTCACCGCCTGGCGGGATCCCTGATAGAGCTTCCGGCCGTCCGCATCCGTGGCCCGCTGTAGGTACTGCAGCGTCCAGAACCATAGCTGCATCGCCGACGCCAAGGTGCAGGCCCCGGTGCCCGGGCGGTCTGACGCGATGGCCCGCATGTCGGCGACCCAGTTGCGGAACTGGGCCAGGAACAGATCCGAGGTCATCGTCGTCGACAACTGGGCGCGGTGGACGGCCTCAGGCCCCTCGTAGGTGGCCTCGAGTTGCGCGTCCATCCACTTGTAGCCGAGGAACCCCGGGCAGTCGTCCGTAACGCCGAACCCGCCCATCAGGCTGACCGCTTCGCGCATCACGTCGGCGCCGTGCCCCGTGTTCCAGAGCTTCGCCGCCGGACCGACGACATCGGCGACAGCGTCGAGGAGGACGAACTCGACCAGCGGATCCTGGGCGAGAACCTTCAGTCTGACCTGGTTGCGACGATCGGCGGGACGGGACGCTTCGCGCAGGTACTCGAGCGCGCTCGCCGTGGCCCCGGACAGGGCGCGCGCCTCGGCCCGGCCGCGGCCGGCACCCTGTTGCGCCAGTACGGCCGTCTTGCGCCGGGCGAGCGGCGCAAGTCGGTCGAACAGTCGCGCCGCCTCGAAGCCGAGGGCCGCCGCAGCCTCGCCGGTGGCCCAGATGTCCACGACGCGATGCAGCACGTCTTCGCGCTGCTGCAGGCCGAGCGCGTGGCGGGGCGAACCTGGATCAACCGACTCGACGCCGCGGAAGCGATGGCGGTGATACCGGATGAGCGGCTCGACCGCCGACAGGAGCTTGGCCGCCGTCATCAGGCCGACCACCGGTCTGGTCCGGCGGAAGATCGACTCGATGACCTCGCCGTGCGTCCGCGCGGGGACGAGGACTCCGTCCGCAATCGAATAGCCGCCGACGATCCGACTCGCGGGCACGCGCAGGCTGAAGATCGGATCGCGTGTCGACGAGAGCTGATGGACCAGCTTGCGCGCCGCGCTGCCCCGCTCGAAGGTCCCCGGGTCGGACGCTTCCAGCAGCACGACGCAGCCGCCTTTGATCCGGTCATCCGCCGAATCCACGACGGCCGCCACGAAGTCGGCAGCGTCCATCCCCGTGATGAACCGGCCTCGCTTGTCGATCTGGAGGATCGGTTCCTGTCCGGGAGCCCAGTCGGCGACGCGAACCTTGCCGCCGAGCAGACCCGTCTCGACGCCCGCGTAGGGAATGGGCTCGGTCAGCGCGAACGCCCCGCGGCGCGGCGGCTGCGTGCCGAGGTACGCGGCACGCTGGTCCGGCGTTCCGTGCTCGGCAACCGGCAGCAGGGCCAGGATGCCGGCGAGATACGACGTCGCGGCTCCGGCGTCCACCCACGCCAGTTCGAACGCAGCCAGCGCGATGCTCACGTTGGCGGCGGCGGCGCCGTCCAGGTTCACGCTGCTGAGGCCGGCCCGATCGAACTCGTCCAGCAACGCCTGCTTCCCGGGCGTCCACGTCTGGATGACCCGATCGCCCTGTTGCACGAGCCGCGCGACCGGGCCGCGGGCCACTCGCCTGGCGGCCTGCACCAGCGCGAGCAACTCCGGGCGGTCCCCGAAGCGCCACAGGACCTGACGCGTGGCATCGTCCGGCAGCGCGAACTGCGGGCCCGGCGTGGCTGGGGATCCGGCACTCATGCGGGCAGTCCTTTCGTCCCTGGGAATCCGCGCACCGGCGCGGCGCGGAAGTTCTCAGGTAACCCTGTTCGGGCGGGTTTGTCAACAAGCGGGGACCGGGGACCAGGGATCGGGGATCGGGGACCTGGGATCGGCTGTGGAGACGGGCACCGGCGGCGTTGTCCGACAGGCAGCCGCGGGACACGGAGGCTCCGCTTGGCTTTTGCGTCGCTCCCGGTGTACCGTGGCCGGACTGCCCGACTCATCCTGCAGGAGGACGACAGACATGGCCCCAGACGTGACCCGGCGTGAATTCGTGAAGATCGGCGTTGCTGGCGCAGCCGCGCTCGCGGTGGCGCCACCCCTCGGTTCGGCCGCTCCGATGCCCGAACGGCCCTTCGGCCGGACCGGTCACCAGGTCCGCCTCTTCAGCCTCGGCGGGCAGGCCACGCTCGAGAAACCCGACACGCGCGACGTGTCGGTCGCCATCATCAACCGCGCCATCGACCTCGGCGTCAATTACATCGACACGGCTGCAGCGTACGGCCGCGGGATCAGCCAGACCTACATCGGCGAAGTCATGGCCACCCGCCGCAAGGAAGTGTTCCTCGCGACGAAGACGCGCAGCCGCGATCGGGACGGCGCGCTGCGGGATCTCGAACAGAGCCTGAAGAGCCTCCAGACGGATCGTGTGGATCTCTGGCAGAACCACAACGTCATGCGCGACGAAGAGGTCGATCAGATCCTCGGCAAGGGCGGGGCGCTCGAGGCCATGCTCCAGGCGCGCGACCAGAAGATGATCCGCTACATCGGCATCACCGGCCACTTCGATCCGGCCGTGCTGGCGAGGGCCATCGAGAAGTACGCGTTCGACACCGTGCTCATGGCTCTGAACCCGGCCGACAAGCACCGGCTGTCGTTCATCGACGGGCTGCTGCCCCTCGCCAACACGAAGGGGATGGGCGTCATCGGCATGAAGATCCCGGCCCGCGGGCGTCTCTTCCGCGAGGGCGGCGTCACGGCCATGAAGGACGCGATGCGCTACGTCATGACGCTCCCGGTGAGCACGGTGATCGTGGGCTGCGACACGGTCGCGCAACTCGAGGAGAACGTGGCCATCGCGCGGGACTTCACGCCGATGCCGGCGGCGGACATGGCGCGCCTCGAAGGGCTGACGGCGTCGTACGAAGCCGAGGCGGCCTTCTACAAAAAGGACGCGGCGGGGTTTACCCGCCGCGGGGACGACACGCAGGATCCGGACTTCGCCCTGCTGTAAGCGGACGCGTCACCCCGCGCGTGCGGAACGCACCACCGCCCCTTGGAGCACCTGTCATGAAAGCTGTCGTGCTGAGCGAACTGGGAGGCCCTGAGAAGCTGGTGCTCCAGGACGTGCCCGATCCCGTACCGGGACCGGGTGAAGTGGTCGTGCGCCTGAAGGCGGCGGCCCTGAACCACCGCGACGCGTGGATCCGTCACGGGCTCTACGCCGGGATCAGGCTCCCGATCATTCTCGGCTCCGACGGGGCCGGCGTGGTCGAGCAGGTGGGCGACGGGGTCCACCCAGCTCTCCAGGGAACGGATGTCGTCATCAACCCCAGCCTCGAATGGGGAGACGACGATCGGGCGCAGGGAGCGCGTTACCGGATCCTCGGTCTGCCGGACAACGGCACGTACGCGGAGATGGTTGCGGTCCCGGCCACCAACGTGGCCCCGAAGCCGATCCCCCTCACCTGGGAAGAGGCCGCCGCCATTCCGTTGGGAGGGCTGACCGCGTACCGCGCGGTCGTCACGCGCGCCCGGGTACAGTTAGGCGAAACGGTGCTCGTCACGGGCATCGGCGGCGGCGTGGCTACGCTGGCCATGCTGTTCGCACAGCACCTCGGCGCCCGCGTGTTCGTCACGTCCGGCAGCGATCGGAAGATCGAACGCGCCGTGCAGATGGGCGCCGTGGGGGGGGTCAACTACCGGTCCGAGGGCTGGGGCAAGGCGCTGACGGCCCTGTGTCCGGACGGCCCCGACGTGGTCATCGACAGCGCCGGGCGCGACGCGTGGCCGGTGCTCATCGAGGTCCTCAAGCCGGGCGGACGACTGGTCAACTTCGGTGCCACGACCGGGTCGCCCACCACGGTCGAAGTGCGGCGCATCTTCTGGAAGCAGCTCTCGGTGCTCGGCACGACCATGGGCACGCCGGCAGAGTTCCAGGCGATGGTGCGGCTGTTCGGCGGGGGACTGAAGCCCGTGATCGATCGGGTCTTTCCTCTGGCCGACGCGCCCGCCTCGCACGAACGGATGGACCACGCGGATCAGTTCGGGAAGATCGTGCTGCGAATTCAGTAGGGACCGGGGATCGGGGACCGGGGACCGGTTCTGAGCGGCCATCGCTCTGGGAACGGCCGTCCTGCGCGGCCCCTCACGCGGCGCGGCGGGCGGCGATGGCCGGATCGTGGCGGCCGGGGGGCTCGGCTCCCGCGCGTGGCAGCCGGAGCACCAGCAGCCCCAGGATCAGCACGACCGTCCCGCCGAGGGTGAGCTTCCAGTCGAGGTAGGCCGACTCCTCCGCCCCGACGAGCGCCGCCAGCTCCGGCGAATAGACCAGCGACGCGGCAATGCCGTTGTTGAGCGCATGTGCCACGACTCCGGTCCAGATGGACCCTGTGCGCCAAACGAGCCACGTCAGCACGAGTCCGAGGAACATCGTCGGCAGCAAGCGGTAGATCGACGCGTGAGCCAGACCGAAGATCAGGGCCGTGGTCAGCAGCGCAGGCCAGAGGCCCAGCTTCCTGAGTCCTGACAGCGCCAGGCCCCTGAAGAAGAACTCCTCGCAGAGCGCCGGCGTGACCGCGATGACCAGCCACACGGCCCACAGCGGCGCCTCCGACCCGTCGAGCAGAAGCAACCGCTCCATGGCCTTGATCAGCGAGTCGGGCGGCGGCAGCAGCCGCGCGAGCACACCGGCCGCGAACGTCCACGCCGAGGCGCCAATCAGGACGGCGGCCAGCAGGCCCAGCACAGGCGGCCGCCTGAGCGACAGCGTCTCGCGGACGGGAAACCTGAACGCGAGGACCAGGGCAATGGTCGGCAGCAGGAAGAAGCCGTACTCGGTTACGAGCAGGGTCGTGACGATGTGGGCGTCCTCGAGGACGAGGCTGACGTAGAAGGTCAGCACCATCACGCCGGCGAACGCGGCGAGGGCGAAGCTGGGGCTCGGTGATGACCGGCGGCCCCGTTCCAGACCGAACAGGCCGCGCATCGTGTCGCGGCCGCCGAGCAGCACCTGTTCGCGTTCGAACACACGAGCCGCGAGCAGCAGCGCCAGCACGGCATACGCCGTCGATGACACGAGCGTGAGGAACACGAGTTCGGCGGCGGCCTCCGACAGGAGCAGCGCCTTGATGAGCAGCGCGATGTTGACGACCGGCACGAACGCCGTCCACGCATTCAGCTCGATGCCCCGCAGCATCGACACGCCAGCCGGCATGGCGAGCGCCATGTAGACGGGCGTGAGGAAGTTCTGGCCGTCCTTGAAGTCCTTGGCGAACGAGGCGAGCGCCAGGAACACGGCCGAGAACAGGAGCGTGACCGGCACGAGCATCACGAACGCCAGCGCGAGGGTCCCGGGCGACACGCTCAACTGCTCGCCGGGAACGATGCGCATGACGGTCGCCCCGAGGGAGATGACGTTGGCCAGCGCGGCGATCAGACAGACGGTCCAGACGGCGAGGAACTTCCCGGTGATGATCTCGATGGGCCGCAGCGGCGCGCAGAGCAGCGTCTGCATCGTCCCGCGCTCCTTCTCGCCAGCCGTGAGATCGATGGCTGGATAGAACCCGCCGAGCAGCGACATGGTCACCAGGATGAACGGCAGGAACAGCCCGAGGATCTGGCCGCTCTTCCGCTCCTGCGGTGCGACGTCGGACGAGCGGATGTCGAGGCCCGTCGCGAACCCGGCGTCGAGGCCCCGCGCCTGCTGGCGGCTGGCCACCAGATCCCGCCGGTACTCGCCGAGCCGCTCCACGATTCGTTCGCGCGCCTCGAGGGAATCTTCCCGCACGGAGTCGAAATACACGGACACGAGGCCGGCTCTCTCGCCGGACACGGCTTCGTCGAGGCCTGGCCAGAAGACGACCACCGCGTCCGTCCGGCGCTGCTCGACAGCGGCGCGGGCCGCCAGCAGCACGGGGTTCACGACCTCCGCCCGGCGGTCGTCCCGACGACGCCCGCTCTCGGCCGACTCGTCGTCTGGCGCGGCTTCGAGCGGCGGCCGCTCGAGCGATCCGGACTCGATGGCCTTGCGGATGTCCTCCGGGGCCTCGGCCCCGACGTCGAGACGGATCTTCCCATCCGTCGCGAGCGCGTCGACAATCGCCGCAGGCCCGCTACCCCACACGGCCACGCGCGACGTCCGGGCTTCTGTGGCTTCCTGCTGCGAGGCCTGCAGCTTGCCGAACCCGATGATCATCAGCGGGTAGAGCAGCACGGGCAGCACGATCATCATCGTGAGCGTGCGGCGGTCCCGCAGAGTCTCGCGCAGTTCCTTCAGCAGAATCGTGCGGACGATGCCGGGTCTCATGCGCGCCACTCCCCTCCGGCCGCGTCACGCCTGCCGGCGGATCCTTCGCCGCGCCTGGCCGCGTGGTGGAGGAACGCATCGGTGAGATTGAGGGCCCCCGTGCGTGCGAGGAGATCCGCCAGCGTGCCGCTGTCGACGATCAGCCCCTCGTGCAGCAGCAGGATTCGATCGCACAGGTACTCCGCCTCGCTCATGATGTGCGTCGAGAACAGCACGGCACGTCCGGCCGCCCGCTGGCGCCTGATCGACTCGACGATGAACTGCCCGGAGACGACGTCCAGCGCGACCGTGGGCTCATCGAGGATGAGCAGGTCCGGATCGTGGAGGAACGCCCGGGCGATGTTGGCCCGCTGCTTCTGGCCGCTCGACAGCGTGCCGCACGGCCGCGAGGCGAATGTTCCCATTTCGAGCTCGTCGGTCAGCTGCGCGATCCGGGTTTCCAGCCTGCCCCGGTCCATCCCGTACAGGCCGCCGAAGTACCGCAGGACTTCGACCGTAGACAGTCGCTGGTAGAGCTGCGTATCGCCCGAGAGAAAGCCCAGCCGCCGCTTGGCCTCGAGCGGGCTGGCATGGATGTCGATGCCGGCCACGTGCACCGCCCCCGAGTCGGGCGTCAGAATCCCGGCCAGCATCCTGAGCGTCGTCGTCTTGCCGGCGCCGTTCGGGCCGAGCAACCCCACCACCTCGCCGGCAGCGACGTCGAGGCTGACCTCGCGGACCGCCTGGACCGCACCAAAACGTTTGACGAGCGAGCGGGCAGACAGAGTAGGAGCCATCGGGTGTCTCGCTGGGCTATCCTACCAAAGCCGGTTCGCCCACGCGCACCACGAGCGCGTCGGCGCATCCGCGCCCAGGAGACTGACCTCGTGTCGCTGCCGCATCTGTTCAGCCCGCTCACCATTCGATCGATCACGTTTCGGAACCGGATCGGCGTGTCGCCCATGTGCCAGTACTCGTGCGTCGATGGCTTCGCCACCGACTGGCACCTGGTGCACCTCGGCACCCGCGCCGTCGGAGGTGCCGGCCTGGTCATGACTGAAGCCACGGCTGTCGAGCCGCGAGGACGCATCAGCCCGGCGGACCTCGGCATCTGGAGCGATGACCACGTCGCGGGCCTGAGCCGGCTGGCCCGGTTCATCGAGGCGCAGGGTGCGGTGCCCGGCATCCAGCTGGCTCACGCCGGCCGCAAGGCGAGCACAGCCCCGCCGTGGGAGGGCGGCCGCGCGGTCGCGCCCGCAGACGGCGGATGGGATGTCGTCGCGCCGAGTGCGATTCCGTTCGATGAGCGATCCCCGGTGCCTCACGCGCTGGACGAGGAGGGCATCGCGGCGATCGTCGGCCACTTCCGTGAGGCCGCCCGGCGCGCCCGCGACGCGGGGTTCAAGGTGATCGAGATCCACGCCGCGCACGGGTACCTCCTCCACGAGTTCCTGTCGCCGCTGACGAACCGGCGGACGGATCGCTACGGCGGAAAGTACGACAACCGTGTGCGCATCGTGAAGGACGTCTGCCGCGCGGTGCGCCGCGAGTGGCCTGAGGATCTGCCCCTCTTTCTGCGCATCTCGGCCACCGACTGGGACGATGCGGGCTGGACGGGTGACAACTCGGTGGCGCTGGCCCACCACATCGCGCCCTACGGCGTCGATCTCGTCGACTGTTCGTCCGGCGGGATCGCGTCGGGCATCGCGATCCCTGCGGGGGCCGGCTACCAGGTTCCCTTCTCGCAGCGCATCAAGGACACGGTGCCGATGCTGACGGCAGCCGTCGGCATGATCACGTCGCCGCAGCAGGCAGACCAGATCATCCGGAACGAGCAGGCGGACCTCGTGCTGCTCGCACGCGAGATGCTGCGCGACCCGTACTGGCCGCTCAAGGCGGCCAAGGCGCTCGGGCACGACATCTCGTGGCCCAATCAGTACCTCCGCGCGAGATAGGATGGACCGTGCCCACTGAAACCGGAGGCCGACCACAGCCGAGTCTGAGCTCCGGTGCGGAGCGGCACTCGGGGCCCGGGCCCCGGACCCCTGGTCCCGACAGCTATCTTCACGTGGCCATGAGGCCGACGCGCGTCCAGTTGCTCGTCACCTGCCTCGTGGATCGCTTCTGCCCCCACGTGGCCGAGGCGGCCGTCACCCTGCTCGAGCGCCAGGGCCTGCAGGTCGACGTGCCGCTCGATCAGACGTGCTGCGGCCAGCCCGCCTTCAACGGCGGCTGCCTCGACGAGGCCCGCGCGATGGCCCGTCATACCATCGACGTTTTCTCCGCCAGCCCCCACCCCATCGTCGTCCCGTCCGGATCGTGCGCGGACATGATCGTCAATCACTTCCCGGAGATCTTCGACACGGCAGACCCCTACGCCGCTCGGGCTCGCGAACTGGCCGGTCGCACGTACGAACTGTGCCAGTTCCTGACCGATGTCCTCGGCGTCTCGGCCACCGGCGCACACACGGGCGGGAGGGTCGCGTACCACGCTTCGTGCCACGGCCTGCGAGGACTCGGACTCCGCGAACAGCCGAGACGGCTGCTGGCCTCCGTCGCCGGCGCCGCGGTGACGGACCTACCGGACGGGGAGGCATGCTGCGGCTTCGGCGGACTGTTCGCCGTCAAGATGGCGCATCTCTCCGGGGACATGCTGCAGGCCAAGATCACCGCGATCGAATCGAGCCGCGCTGACACCGTCGTGGCAACGGACGTGAGCTGTCTGATGCACATCGGCGGCGGACTGCGCCGGCGCGGCAGCCGGGTGCGGGTCCGGCACGTCGCCGAACTCCTCGTCGAGGGGCAGGATGGATAGCGGGCCTCTGGAGTACCGGGCCGGCGCCACGCGGTTCCACGCCCGTGTCGAAGAATCGCTGGCCGACGGACGGCTCCGCCGCGCGCTGGGGTCCACGACCGCGCGTCTCAGCGGAGGCCGGACCGCGGCGTTCGAGGCGGCAGGCGCTGCGGACGCGCTCCGCGACCGCGCCCGGGCCGCGCGGGCTCGTGCCATCGAAGGCCTCGACGTCCATCTCTGGCAGTTCGCCACGGCGGCCGAGGCCCGCGGCTGCACGGTGCACTGGGCGGAGACGGCGGGGGACGCCACCCGGATCGTCACGCAGATCGCCTGCGAACGCGGCATCCGGAGCGCGGTCAAGTCGAAGTCGATGGTCAGCGAGGAGATCGGTCTCAACCAGGCGCTCGGCGCCGCGGGCATCCGCGTCGTCGAAACGGATCTGGGCGAGTGGGTGGTCCAGATCGCGGGCGATCAGCCCTCGCACATCATCACGCCGATCATCCATCTCGGCCGGGACGATGTCGCGACGCTGTTCCGCCAGCGGCTCGGAGCGCCGCCTGCGGACGTCGCCGACATCCCGGCGATGACCGCGTTCGCGCGCCGGCGCCTGCGTGCGGAGTTCCTCCAGGCGGGCATGGGCATCAGCGGTGCGAACTTCGCTGTCGCCGAAACGGGAACCATCTGTCTCGTGACCAACGAAGGCAACGGCCGGCTGACGACGACGGCGCCGCGCGTGCACGTGGCGCTGCTCGGTCTCGAGCGCGTCGTGGCGACCGTCGCGGATCTCGAGGCCTGCCTGCAGGTGCTGGCCCGCAGCGCGACGGGACAGGCGCTCTCGGTCTACACGTCATGGCTGACCGGTCCGCGCCGCAGCCATGCCGCTGGCGACCCTGGCGAGATCGACGGCCCCGACGAGCTGCACGTTGTCATCATCGACAACGGCCGCAGCCGCATCCTCCGCTCGGATCTCGCCGAGATCCTCTACTGCATCAGGTGCGGCGCCTGCCTGAACGTGTGCCCCGTCTACCAGCGAGTGGGCGGCCACGCGTACGCCAGCGTGTACCCGGGGCCGATGGGATCGGTCGTGACGCCAGGCCTCATGGGACTGGCGACGTCGGCGGAACTCGCGCAGGCCAGCAGCCTCTGCGGAGCCTGCCGCGACGCATGCCCGGTGAAGATCGATCTGCCGGGCCTGCTCGTCAAGGTCCGACAGCAGGCTGCGGCAGCGGGCTTCATGCCGCGCTGGATTCGCGCCGGGGTTCGGGCGTACGCGTTCCTCGCGACGCGCCCGCGCCTGTTCCATCTGGCCGGCCGGCTGGCCGCCGCGCTGGGTGCCGCCGCCGGACGCGACGGGTGGATACCGAGGCTGCCCGGCCCGCTGCGCGCGTGGACCGACACCCGCGACTTCCCTGCACCCGCGGCCGAGTCGTTTCTCGATGCGAGGCGCAGGCGCGCCGCGCGCGACCGGGAGTCGCCATGAGCGAAGCGCGCGATCGCATTCTCTCGGCAATCAAGGACGGGCTGACGAAGGGGCCCGCGGTGGTCGGGAGTCGCGATTCGGGATTCGGGATTCGGTCCAGCGCTGAACAGCGACCCGGGTTGGGACAGCCCGGGGCCGACGATGCCCGCCATGATCATCACCCCCGGAGTGATGATCGGGTCGCGCTGCGCGATGCCTTCGTCGCGGCGCTGACGGCCCTGGGCGGGCACGTGCACGATGTCGGAGACGCGGACGAGGCCGCCGCCACCGTTGCCTCCATCCTCGAACGCTACGCCGCCACCGACTTCATCAGCTGGGACGACGCGCAACTCCCCTGCCCGGGACTGATCGACTCGCTCGTGGCGCGGGGTCTTCGCCGGGTGACGTATGATGTGCCACTCGACGCGGACGGGCGCGCAGCCGTGCTGGCAGGCCTCGATCGGGTCGGTGTCGGCCTGACCGGCGCGCTCGCGGGCATCGCGGCGAGCGGGACGCTCGTCCTGGCGAGCGGGCCGGGGCGCGGACGGCTCCCGTCGCTGCTGCCGCCGGTCCACGTCGCGGTCCTGCGGAGCCGGGATCTCCAGCCGGACCTCGCAACCGTGCTCGCGGTCCACCCGGCGCTGGTGATGGAGAGCAGCAACGTCGTGCTCATTACGGGGCCGAGCCGGACCGCCGACATCGAGATGACCTTGACGCACGGCGTGCACGGCCCGAAACACCTGCACGTCGTGCTGCTGACGGAGAAACTCGCGTGACCCTGCTGCCAGGACTCGGCCCTCTTCCCGAGGACCACGGCCTCGTCTCACTCGACGGCACGAGCGATGGTCGGTTCCACCAGGGACGCGACGGGGTGGAGCGCATCCTGACGGCTGCGGATCGCCGCGTCGAGTTCGTCGTCTTCGCCGATCACGCACTAGCCCTGGTCACGTCGGGCCTGGGCTACCCCGCCTACTATCCCGTGTACCCGGTACGCCTCGACGCGCCGGTGCGCGCCGTACTGATGGATCTGGACGGTACGACCGTCCGCAGCGAGCCGTTCTGGGTCTGGATGATCGAACAGGCCACGGCCAGCCTCCTCGGCGATCCGTCCTTTTCGCTGGCCGAGGACGACCTGCCGTTCGTCTCCGGGTTCAGCGTGTCGGAGCACCTGGAGTACTGCATCCGCAAGTATTGCCCCGACCGCACGGTAGAGGAAGCGCGGCACCACTACTTCCGCCACACGCACCGCGAGATGCAGGCGATCCTCGACGGACGCGGGCGCGACTCGGCGTTCGTACCGGCGCCGGGGCTGAAGGACTTCCTGCTCGCTCTGAAAGCGCGAGGCGTGAAGATTGGCGTCGTGACGTCAGGGCTTCACGAGAAGGCGTGGCCCGAGCTCGTGGCCGCGTTCCGCACGCTGGGCATGGGCGATCCACGCGAGTTCTACGACGCCATCATTACGGCCGGGTTTCCGCTCGGGCGCCGCGAGGCGGGCACGCTCGGTGAACTGTCGCCGAAACCGCATCCGTGGCTCTATGCCGAGGCGTGCCGCGTGGGGCTTGGCATCCCGTTCGACGCAAGGCATCACGTGGTCGGGATCGAGGACAGCGGGGCTGGCGTCTGCGCCATCCGCCTGGCGGGCTTTACGACGATTGGAATGGCCGGGGGCAACATCCCGGCGAGCGGGACGCGCCCCCTGTGCCAGTACTACTGCGAGTCGCTCGACGACGTGCGCGGCGTGCTCACTTCTTCGCTTCCGGCTTCGGCTTCTCTTCCTTGACCGGGTTCTTCACGTACTTGTCCAGCCACGCGGCCCAGCGGGCCCACAGGTCCAGCAGCGTCTCCTTGGCCGCCGGCCCGTGATCCTCGAGCGGATACAGGTACATCGCCGTCGTCTTGCCGAGCCCGTTCAGCGCGTGGAACATCCGGATCGAGTTCTGGGGGTCCGTTCCGACGTTCTGATCGTGGAGCCCGTGGTACATCAGGAGCGCGCCGGTGAGGTTGTTCGCGTAGAGGAACGGCGACATGCCCAGGTACACGTTCGGCGCCTCCCACAGGTCGCGCCGCTCGCTCTGGAAGCCGAAGGGCGTGAGCGTGCGGTTGTACGCACCGTCACCGGCGATGCCCGCCTTGAAGAAGGGCGTGTGCACCATCGCGTTCACCGTCGAGAACGCCCCGTAGCTGTGCCCGCCGATGCCGAGGCGGTTCCGATCGATCCACTGCCGCCGGTCCAGCTCCTCGATCACCGCCCACAGGTTGGTCCTGAGGTCGTGCACGTAGTTGTTGTTCATCTGCCCCTGCGGCCCGACGATGGGTGAGTCCGGCTCGACCACCGCGTACCCGAGGCGCACGAGGAAGTGCATTGAACGGGCACTGAAGGTCTGGAACGCGTTCTTGTTGAACGTCCGCATGCCCCGGTCGTACTCCTCCTGCGTCGGGTACTCGCGCGGGTAGAACCAGAACATCGCGGGCAGGCGCTGGCCGTCCCTGTGGCCGGCCGGCATCGTCACCGTGACGCGGAACTTGAACCCGTCCGGCCGCTCGACGAAGATCCGCTCCTTCCGCGCCCGAGTGAGATCTGGCGTGAAGTCCTCGTTCTTCGTGAGCTGCGTCCGCTGGCTGCCGTCGACCAGCCAGGCTTGGTTGATCTCCGTCGGGCTCTCACGGCTGACGATGTAGCGGCCGGCGTCGGGATCCAGGATCGTGGCGACCCGCTCGAAAACGCCGCTGTTGGAGCTTTCGTAGATCCGCTTCTTCTCGCCGGTTCGGATGGCAACCCGGTCGATGAACGTCTTCGGTCCGTTTGCCTCGGGGGCCTTGTCGTAGGCCGTTCCCTGATAGAAGACGCTCGATCCGTCGGCCGAGAGCAGGACCGTCCCGCCCCCTCCACCGCCAGCCCCGCCGCGCCCGCCGCCGCCACGGCCGCCGCCACCATCCCCGCGCGTCATCGCGATCGAGCCGGGATTCGCGTAGATGTCGTCCGCGCGATAGCGCGCGAGCGTGAACCGCTTCTCCGGCGCCTTTAGGTCGACGGCGAACTCCACCGTGTCCTGGCCCGACCGCTCCGAGGCGAAGAGCATCTGCATGTCAGGCGAGAAGCGGTGGCCGGACATCCGGGTATTGCTCTCGCAGACGATCTTCAGGCTCTTCTCGTCGAACGGCGGGAGCCACTGGAACACGCGGTCCTTCCGGCGGGCGGCCTGCGGCCGTTCCTGCTCGTCGCCGGCGGCCTGTGCGGCCCCGCGACCCGCACCGCGCCCTCCGGCACCCCGGCCCCCGGCAGCGGCGGTGCCCTCGCCGGCAGGAGGCGCCGGCTCCTGCTCCAGGAACGTCAGCCCCTGGCCGTCGGGTCGCCACGCGACCTCACGCTTGCCGGCCGCCTGGGCCGCTCCGCCCCGGCCTCCGGCAGCCGGATCGGGGGGCGGCGCCGTGTCGTCGGCCACGCCCAGGTTGAGTTCGCGGTCCGAGATCTTCGCGAGGGCCTGCCCCTTCAGGTCCCAGATCTCATCGACGTAGCCGAAGCTGCTCACCGGCACGATGTACGAGAATGGCTTCACCAGCCGGTTCACGCGGACGAACTGACCGTCGGGCGACACGTCCGTGCTGCGGATCATGTCCGGCTTGCCGATTGGCGTCAGGCCCGGTGTGGGGCCTCCGCGTGCAGGCCGCCGAGCGGGCTTCGCCGCCGGATCGGGCAGATCGACCAGGGCGAGCTGGCCGGTGGCGTGCCACTCGAGCAGGTCGAGTTCCTGCGGCGTTCCCATCAGGCTCGGGAAGGTCCGCAGCCGGTTCCGGTCGCCGGAATCCGAAATCTTCACCTCGGGCCCGGTGGGGGCGGTCGCCAGCGTGGGCATCGGCCGGCGGCTCTCCGGCACGAGGACGGTCACGATCTTCTTCCCGTCCTTGGTGAACTCGAAGCTCGACACGAGCGTCGCCAGCACCGGACGCGTCGTCACCTGCCGGGACGTCAGGGTCGCGACGTCGGCCGCCCAGATGTGGGTCGCGTCCTCGCCGTGGACGAAGTACGCGATGGTCGAACCGTCGGGAGACCACGTCGCATTCGACACGCGCGCGCCCTTCGGGACCTGCACCGTCCTGATGGTCCCGTCGGCGGCCGAGATGATCTGGATGCCGACGTTGTTGCGAATCGTGAGCGCCCGCGCCCGGTTCGCCTTGAAGTCGATGAACACGCCGCCGAGCTCGTGGAAGGGCTTCGAGAACGTGCTCATCGGTACCGGGCCGTCGCCGATCTCGTCCAGGAACCACTTCTTGTCCGGGCTGGGGTTCGTGAGCGCGACGTTCAGCTCTCGGGGAGCCAGCACCGCCGAGGCAATCTCTTCGGGCGGGGTGGCATAGCTCTCCTGCTGCAGCAGTTTGTCGGCCCAGGTCAACTCGGCTTTCGGCTTGGCGGCGGTTTCGGGTTTCTCCTGCACCGGTTGCACCGGTGCCTGGGCCAGCACCAGCGCCGACGCCAGCACCACGAGGGCCGACATCGCGAGCGTGCGGCCGGCAGCCCGGCCTTTCCACGCCAGGGTCCTGTCAGTGAACATCACTCATCCTCCAGAACAAATGGAAACCGGCGAACGAATCGCGAGGACGGGGCACCTTACCCCGAAGCGGGCGCCGGTGTCGAGCCGCGCGGCGCGTCCGCCGTTCTCGAGGGGGCAGTGGCGATTGGGGGTTGGAGACTGGGGATTGGCTCAGCCGGAGAGAGGACGACGATGGGGGACTGGGAACATCCACATCCGATCCCCGGTCCCCGATCCCCGGTCCCATTGAGAATCCCGCCTCCCCTACTCCATCGTGCGCAGAAAGCGCCAGGCCTTGCCCGGGCGTTTCGGCCGGGCCGGAGCGTGCTTCCGGCGTTCGCGCGCGTCGTGAGCCTTCTCGGCCAGCTCCTGACATTCCGCGCACGGACGTGTCGCGAGGTCCGCCAGCGAGTAGCGGCCGAGCACGTCGCGGATGTCGTTCGTGAGCGACACCCACATCGTCCGCGACGGGCAGGTCGCGCTGTGGTCGCACACGGCAGGCGTGTCCACGCAGTTCATCAGGCACAACGGTCCGTCGGTCGCCTCGATGACTTCGCGCAGCGTGATGGCCTCGGGCTCGCGCGCGAGTTCGTAGCCGCCGACGCGCCCGATGCGCCCCTTGATGATCGACGCCCGCCGCAGCGGGCGGGCGATCTGCTCGAGGTACCGCCACGGGAGGCCCGTGCGGTCCGCGATCTGGCGGAGACCGATCGGCCGCTTGTCGGTGATGTGACAGGCCAGCTGTGTCAGCAGCTGGATACCGTACCGACCGCGGGTGTTCATCCTCATGGCGACCTCGACAACGGGGACGGGACCGCGGAGGGGCCGCGGCCGGCAATGGGGGCCCTTAATTCCTACCGCGATACTCGGAATCCGTCAAGCGGCAGAACCGCGGGTATTCTGCGTGGAGATCGGCGCAGACCTGCGTGACGCTGGCAGATTGTCAGGATTCCCTATCAACTCACTCGGTCATTCCTCTTGCACCTGGTGCATACCGACCGTACGCTGATGGCAACGCTGGCCGGTCGCCCGTTCGCCACACAGCGGCCCGACGCCGCGCCCCCTCCGACGGCCACACGGCCAACTGCATGTGTCCGGCACGCGCGTGTCGTTTCCATGCAGGGCGCCTCGGCCCCCGTGAACAGCCCCGCCATTCGGTGCGGACCATGGTTGTGAGCGGTTCCCTCCGGACATCCCCAGACAGAGTAGAGGAGGTGTGGTCGTGGAACAGGCAACGACCCACTGTCGGTACGCCGAGGACGTGAACCCGGCGTTCCCGGCCGAGGTCATGGCGAAGCTGGGCGGCGAAGCCCTCCGGGACTGCATCCAGTGCGGCACCTGCAGCGGCGCCTGCCCGATGTCGGTGTACATGGACCTGACGCCGCGGCGGCTCATCGCGCTCACGCGTTCCGGCCTCGAGCGCGACGTGCTCCAGTCGGCCACGCCGTGGCTCTGCGCCTCGTGCTACGAGTGCCAGGTCCGCTGCCCGCGCGGCATCAAGGTCACCGACCTGATGTACGCCATCAAGCGGCGCGCGATCGAGAAGGGCATGTACCCGAAGCGGTTCCCCATTCCGGTGCTGGCCCGCTCGTTCTACGACATGGTCGCCAGGCACGGACGCAACTCCGAGTCGCGCCTCGTCATCCAGCTGGCCATGAAGACGAACCCGCTCGGTCTTCTGAGGATGGCCCCCCAGGGTCTCAAGCTGCTCAGGACGGGCCGCATGGTCCTCGGCCAGGAACGGATCCAGCACCCCGAGCAGCTCAAGGCCGTGCTCGACTCGGTGGAGGAATCGTGAGATGACCACCTACACCTACTACCCCGGCTGCTCGCTGAGCGGGCTCGGCAAGCCGTACGACGAGTCGCTGCGGGCGATCTTCGCGCACCTCGGCCTCGGGCTCGAGGAACTCGAGGACTGGAACTGCTGCGGGGCCACGTCCTACATGTCCGTCCGCCAGCAGAAGGCGGTGGCGCTCGCCGCACGCAACCTGGCGATGGCCGAACGGCTGGGCCGCGAGGTGGTGGCCCCGTGCGCCGCCTGCTACCTGGTGCTCGTCAAGGCTCAGCATGCCATGGCCGAGTACCCGCACGTCGCCGAGAAGGTGCGGAAGGGCCTCGCGACGGTCGGCCTCGCCTACACGGGCCACCTGTCCGTGCGCCACCCGCTGGACATCCTCGTCAACGACGTCGACCCGGCGCTCATCCGTGCAAAGGTCGTCCGGCCGCTCTCGGAGTTCCGGGTGGCGCCGTACTACGGCTGCCAAGTCGTCCGCCCGTACGGCACCTTCGACGACCCGCTGCGCCCCACATCGCTCGAACGCCTGATGCCCCTGCTTGGCGCCCGGGTCGTCGACTATCCCCTCAAGGCCCGCTGCTGCGGCGGCTCGCTCATGGGCACGATGGAGGACATCGGCGTGCGGCTCACCTTCCTTCTGCTGAAGGAAGCCAAGACCAGAGGCGCCAACGTCGTCGCCACGCTGTGCCCGCTGTGCCAGTTCAATCTCGAGGCCTACCAGGACAAGATGACGCGCGCCTTCAGGGAGGACGCGCACCTGTCGGTGGCCTACTTCACCCAGCTCATGGGCGTGGCGTTCGGCCTGTCGCCCGCGTCGCTGGGGCTGCACCGCAACTTCGTCACGGCAGCCCCGCTGCCGGTGATGGCCTAGGTCCGGAGGGGAGCGCGCCATGCCAGCCGACGACACCTGCTGCATCGGGGTCTACATCTGCCACTGCGGCCTGAACATCGCGAGCCGCGTGGACGTCGACGCCCTGCAGAAGTACGCCGCCACCCTGCCGAACGTCGCGCTCGCGAAGACGTACAAGTTCATGTGCTCCGACCCGGGGCAGCAGCTGATCAAGGACGACATCGCGCGCGCGGGCATCACCCACCTCGTCGTGGCCTCCTGCTCTCCCCTGATGCACGAGCCGACGTTCAGGGCCGTCCTCGAGGACCAGGGCCTCAACCCGTACCTCTACCAGATGGTCAACATCCGCGAACAGGTCTCGTGGGTGACGGCGGACGCGGACCGGGCCACGCAGAAGGCGCGCCTCCTGCTGACCGCGGCGGTCCGCCGCGTCGCGCTGCACCACGCCCTCGAGCGGTCGAAGACGCCGATCAACCCCAACGTCCTCATCGTGGGCGGCGGCATCGCCGGCATCTCCGCGGCCCTGACCATGGCCGCGGCCGGCAAGCAGGTGTACCTGGTCGAGCGCGAGCCGAGCATCGGCGGCCACATGGCGCACTTCGACAAGACGTTCCCGACGCTGGACTGCGCGGCCTGCATCCTCACGCCGAAGATGACGCAGGTCGGCAAACACCCGAACATCCACCTGATGGCCTACAGCGAGGTCGAAGAGGTGAGCGGGTTCATCGGCAACTTCACGGTCAAGGTCAGGCGCAAGGCCAGCTACGTGGACACGGATAAGTGCACGGGCTGCGGTGCGTGCTGGGAGGCGTGCCCGGCCCGCCGCATACCGGCCACGCGCGTGATCCGGATGGGCACCAGGGTGATCGGGCGCACGCCGGCGCCGGCCGGCGCGCCCCAGGGAGCGCGGACATGATTGACCTCAGCACGGTCGACGGCATCGTGGATCGGCACGAGGGGCGCCGCGAGGCCCTCATCGCCATCCTCCTCGACTGCCAGGAGGAGTTCCGCTACCTGCCCCGCGAGGTCCTGGAGGCGATCGCGGCCCGGGTGCAGACCCCTGTCACGTCGGTGCTCAGCATCGCCACCTTCTACCGCGGTTTCAGCCTGAAGCCGATGGGCCGGCACCGCATCCACGTCTGCATGGGCACCGCGTGTCACGTGCAGGGCGCCCCGCGCCTGCTCGATGCCCTCACGCGCGAACTGGGCATCCAGAAGGGCGAAACGACGCCCGATCTCGAGTTCGGCCTCGACACGGTGAACTGCCTCGGCTGCTGCGGGCTCGCCCCGGTGATCACGGTGGGCACCGACGTGCACGGCAAGATCAAGCAGGCGGGCATCCCGCGGATGCTGAAGAAGTACGTCAAGGACTACAAGCCCACGGCGCACTGATCGGCGCGCGAGGGAGACGACCGATGCCCAGACTCACCATCGACGAACTGAAGCGGCTGCGGGCCGAGCTCGCGCCGACGCTCGCCCTGCGGACGGGTGGACCGCCCGCGGCTGGCTCGCCCTGCCGCGCCCACGTGCTCGTCTGCGCCGGCACGGGATGCGTGTCCTGCTCGTCGCTGCCGGTGCAGGCCGCGCTCGAGCGCGAGATCGCGAAGCACGGCCTTCACGACCAGGTGCAGGTGGTTCGCACCGGATGCCAGGGTTTCTGCGCCGAGGGCCCCGTGGCCATCGTCCAGCCGGACGGCGTCTTCTACTGCGGCCTGAAAGAGAAGGACGTGCCGACGCTGGTGCAGGAGCACCTCGTCAGCCATCGCCCGGTGCCGAAGCTGATGTACACGCCCCCCGGCGCGCCGGCGCCCGTGCCGGCCCTGGCCGAGATCCCGTTCTTCGCGAAGCAGCGGCTGGTCGCGCTGCGCAACCGCGGCATCATCGACCCGGAACGGATCGAGGACTACATCGCACGGGACGGCTACACCGCCCTGGTCAGGGCGATGACGCAGATGACCGCCGACGAAATCATCCGCGAGATCAAGCTCTCGGGGCTGCGCGGGCGCGGCGGCGGGGGCTTCCCGGCCGGCATCAAGTGGGCCACGTGCCGTCAGGCGGCCCTGCACCGGGGCGTCGACCCTGTCGTCGTCTGCAACGCCGACGAAGGTGATCCCGGCGCGTTCATGGATCGCAGCATCATCGAGAGCGATCCGCACGCCGTCGTCGAAGGCATGATCATCGGCGCCCGGGCGATCGGCGCGCACCAGGGCTTCGTGTACATCCGGCACGAGTACCCGATCGCGCGCGAGCGTCTGGGGATCGCCCTCACACAGGCGCGCGACCGCGGGCTCCTCGGCCAGGACATTCTCGGCACGCATTTCAGCTTCGACATCGAGGTCGTTCAGGGTGCCGGCGCGTTCGTCTGCGGCGAGTCGACCGCGCTCATGGCGTCCCTGGAGGGCCGTGTCGGCGAGCCGAGGGCCAAGTACATCCACACGGTCGAGTACGGCTACAAGAACCAGCCGACGAACCTGAACAACGTCGAGACGTGGGCGAACGTGCCCCTCATCATCAACCGGGGAGCCGAGTGGTTCGCCTCGATGGGCACCGGCGAGGTGGGCGAGAACCCCTGGAACGGCAGCTCCGGCACCAAGGTGTTCTCGCTCGTCGGCAAGGTGAACAACACCGGGCTCATCGAAGTGCCCATGGGCATGACGCTGCGCGAGATCATCTTCGACATCGGCGGCGGCATTCCGCACGGGCGGACGTTCAAGGCGGTGCAGACCGGAGGCCCCTCCGGCGGCTGTCTCCCGGAGTCGCTGCTCGACATGCCGGTGGACTTCGACAGCCTGACGGCCGCGGGGTCGATGATGGGCTCGGGCGGGATGATCGTCATGGACGACCATACCTGCATGGTGGACGTCGCCCGCTATTTCATCGCCTTCCTCACCGAGGAGTCGTGCGGCAAGTGCACGCCCTGCCGCGAGGGCCTGCGCTGCTCGCTCGACGTGCTCCAGCGCATCTGCGACGGCAAGGGCGACGAGGGCGACCTCGACCTGCTGGAGGAGATGGGCGGCGTCATGCAGGACGCCTGCCTGTGCGCGCTCGGGACGTCGGCCCCGAACCCGGTGCTCTCGACGCTGCGGTACTTCCGGGACGAGTACCTCGCGCACATCCGCGAGCACCGCTGCCCGGCGGGGGTCTGCCAGGCGCTTATCCACTATGAAATCGTGGCCGAGAAGTGCGACGGCTGCCATGCGTGCGTGAACGTGTGCGCGACGGGGGCCATCACCGGCCAGGTGAAGTACCCCCACCTGCTCAAGCAGGACCTGTGCATCAAGTGCGGCGCCTGCATCGAGGCGTGCAAGCGCGACGCCATCCTGCGGGTGTGAGAGCCGGTCACTCGAGGCGCTGGAGGCCGAGATGAAGCTCGTGACAGTCACGATCGACGGCATCAGGACCGAAGCCGAGGACCGCACGCCGCTGCTGCAGGTGGCGCAGAAGGCCGGCGTCAGGATTCCCACGCTGTGCCATCACCCGCTGCTCGAGCCCTACGGCGTGTGCCGCATCTGCACGGTCGAGGTTCACATGCGCGGCCGGGTCCGCATGGTGACCGCCTGCAACTACCCGGTCACCGACGGCATTCAGGTCTTCACCCAGACCGATCGCGTGCGACGGACGCGCAAGCTCATCCTCGAGTGGATGCTCGCCCGATGCGGCCACGTGAAGGTTCTCACCGATCTGGCCGCGGAGTACGGCATCGAGGAGCCGCGCTTCGGCCGCGGCGACGACACGTGCATCCTCTGCGGCCTGTGCGTCCGCGTCTGCTCCGACGTCGTCGGCGCCCACGTGCTCGGCTTCTTCAACCGCGGCACGACGCGCTACGTCGGGACGGCCTTCGACGAGCCCTCCGAGAAGTGCATCGCGTGCGGGGCCTGCGCGTACGTCTGCCCCACCGGCTGCATCACCATCGAGCGCGAAGCGGAGCAGATCCGGAGCGAACTGCCGCTCGGGCCGCTCACGCCGATCTACATCCCGACGATGCAGGCGGTGCCCCACCAGCCGGTGATCGACGCCGACTCGTGCATCCACTTCAAGACCGACGGCTGCCGCGTGTGCGCCACGGCCTGCGAGGCCAAGGCCATCGACCACGGCCAGCAGGACCGCCACGAGGAGGTCAAGGTCGGCTCCATCATCGTCGCCACCGGCTTCCAGCCCGTCGACGCGAAGAAGGTGCCGCAGTACGGCTACGGCCTGTACCCCAACGTCTTCACGGCCCTGCAGGTCGAGCACATGGTGAACGCCTCGGGGCCGAACAACGGCCAGGTCCTGCTGAAGGACGGCCGCGTCCCCGAGTCGGTGGGCATCATCCACTGCGTCGGCTCGCGCGACAAGAACACGCACGAGTACTGCTCGCGGGTCTGCTGCATGTACTCGCTGAAGCTGGCGCACCTCGTCCACGAGCGCAGCCACGCGAAGGTCTACAACTTCTACATCGACATGCGCAGCCCCGGAAAGGGCTACGAGGAGTTCTACAACCGGCTGCTCGCCGAAGGCGTCGAGTTCATCCGCGGTCGGGTCGCCGAGGTGTCCGACTGGGCCATCACGCTCATGGAGAAGGGCAAGCTCGTCATCCGCGCCGAGGACACGCTGGCAGGCCTCGTCCGGCGGATCCCCGTCGACATGGTCATCCTCTCGACCGGCCTCGAGGCGCGTGAGGACGCCGCCGAGGTGCGCCGCCTCTTCAACATGTCGTGCTCGAGCGACGGCTGGTTCCTCGAGCGGCACCCCAAGCTCGCGCCGGTCTCGACCTTCACGGATGGCGTCTTCATCGCCGGCTGCGCGCAGGGCCCCAAGGACATCCCGGATACGGTGGCTCAGGCGGGCGCCGCCGCCGCGGAGGCGATGGCGCTCATCGACAAGGGCGAGGTCGAACTCGAAGCGTACACGGCCCACATCGACGAGACGTTGTGCTCCGGCTGCCAGGTCTGCGTGCCGCTCTGCCCCTTCAGCGCGATCGAGTTCAACAAGGACAAGAAGGTGTCGCAGCTCAACGAGGCGCTTTGCAAGGGCTGCGGCACGTGCGTGGCGGCCTGCCCGTCGCATGCCGCGCAGCAGCATCACTTCACCGACGCCCAGATCATGGCCGAGATCGAGGGCGTCCTGGTGTCGTAGCCGCCCGGACGCGGGACCGGGGTCCCGCGCCGAAGGACAGGAGCCAGGCCCATGGCCACCGCCGCATTCGAGCCCCGTATCGTCGCGTTCTTCTGCAACTGGTGCACCTACACGGCCTCGGACCTGGCCGGCACCGCGCGGATGGCGTACGAACCCAACGCGCCCGTCATCCGCGTCATGTGCTCCGGGCGCATCGACCCGCAGTTCGTGATGAAGGCCCTCCACGAAGGCGCCGACGGCGTCCTCATCGGCGGATGCCACCCAGGGGACTGCCACTACCAGGAAGGCAACTACAAGGCGCTGCGCCGCTTCCGCCTGCTCAAGCGCGTCCTCGCCCAGCTCGGCGTCGAGGACGAGCGCGTGCGGCTCGAGTGGATCTCGGCGAGCGAGGGCGACCGCGTGCAGCACGTGATCAACGAGATGACCGGGCAACTGCGCGCGCTCGGGCCCTTCAACGGGGCGAGGAGCTGACGTGGCACAGAAACCGAAGGTCGCGTTCTACTGGTGCGCCTCCTGCGGTGGCTGCGAGGAGGCCGTCGTCGATCTCGAGGAGCGCATCCTCACCGTCGTCGACGCCGTCGACATCGTCCTCTGGCCGGTCGCGATGGACTTCAAGCGGAAGGACATCGAGGCCATGGACGACGGCAGCATCGCCGTGGCGTTCATCAACGGCGGCGTCCGCATGTCCGAGCAGGAAGAGTGGGTGCACCTGCTCCGCCGGAAGTCGCAGATCGTCGTCGCCTTCGGGGCCTGCGCCCACCTCGGCGGGATTCCGGGCCTCGCCAACCTGAACGACCGCCGGCAGGTCTTCGACACGGTGTACCGGGACGTGCCGTCCGTCGACAACGCTCCCGGCACCGAACCCGGAGCCCAGTCGACGACCAACGGCTGCGACCTCCACCTCCCCGAGTTCTGGGACGACGTCAAGGCCCTCAACCAGGTGATCGACGTCGACTACTACCTGCCCGGGTGCGCGCCGCCGCCGGATCTCATCTGGAAGGCGATCGAGGCCATCCTCACCGGGACCCTGCCGCCGAAGGGCGCCGTCCTCTCGCCGAACAAGGCCTGCTGCGACGACTGCCCGCGCAAGGACACCAAGCCGGACAGGATCGAGCTGACCGAGATCAAGCGGCCGGCCACGCACATCGCCGATCCGGAGACCTGTTTCCTCGCCCAGGGGTTCATCTGCATGGGGCCGGCGACACGTCAAGGATGCGGCATGCCGTGCATCGAGGGCAACATGCCCTGCCGCGGGTGCTCGGGCCCGCTCGACGACGTGTTCGACCAGGGCGCGAAGTTCCTGTCGGCCTTCGCCTCCATCCTGGCACCGAAAACCGAAGCCGAGATCGACCGGCTGCTCGATCAGATCCCGGACCCGGTCGGCACCTTCTACCGCTTCTCGCTGCCGGTCTCTCTGCTCCACCGGCGGAGAGCTGGAGCTGGCGTATGACTCAGCGCATCACGATCGACCCCATCACGCGCCTCGAAGGCCACGGCAAGATCGAGATCTTCCTCGACGACCGCGGCGAAGTCGCCAACGCGTACATGCAGATCCCCGAGCTGCGCGGATTCGAGCGGTTCTGCCTCGGCCGGCCGGCCGAAGAGATGCCGCGCATCACGCAGCGCATCTGCGGCGTCTGCCCGTCCGCACACCACATGGCCTCGGCCCGGGCCCTCGACGCGCTGTACCACGTCGACCCGCCGCCGGCCGCGCACAAGGTCCGCGAACTCTTCTACAACCTGTTCATGTTCGAGGACCACACGCTGCACTTCTACTTCCTCGGCGGCCCCGACTTTGTCGTCGGCCCGTCGGCGCCGGCTGGTGAACGCAACGTCGTGGGCGTGATCGGCAAAGTGGGGCTCGAGATCGGCGGCAAGGTCATCGAGGCGCGCAAGGTCGCCCGCGGGTTCATGGCCGAGATGGCCGGAAAGACCATTCACCCGGTGTTCGGCCTGCCCGGCGGAATCAGCAAGCCCCTCAAGGCCGAAACGGTCGAGCGGCTGAAGGCGGCCGCGCCAGGACTGGTGGACTTCGCGGCCTTCTCGCTCCAGGCCTTCGCCGACATCGTGCTGAAGAACCAGGCCTACGTCGACACGATCCTGGCGGACCACTACGCGCATCGGACGCACTACATGGGCACGGTGGACGCGAACGGCCGCGTGAGCTTCTACCGGGGGCGCCTGCGGGTCGTCGATCCGTCCGGCGTGCGTGTGGCCGAATTCGACCCGCCCGACTACTTGAAGTACATCGGTGAGCACGTGGAGCCCTGGTCGTACATCAAGTTCCCGTTCCTGAAGCGGCCCGGCTGGAAAGGCTTCGTCGACGGATCGGAGAGCGGCGTGTTTCGCGTCGCTCCGCTCGCCCGCCTGAACGTCGCGGACGGCATGGCCACGCCCCGCGCGCAGGAGCACTACGAGCAGATGGTGCAGATACTCGGCGGCAAGCCGATGCACAACACGCTGGCCACCCACTGGGCACGCCTGATCGAAGCGCTCCAGGCGACGGAAACGGTTCAGGCGCTGGCAAACGATCCCGAAATCGGCGATCCGGTTGTCCGCAGGCTCCCGGACCAGGCTCCCACGGAGGGCATCGGCATCGTCGAAGCGCCTCGCGGGACGCTCATCCACCACTACGCCACGGACCCCAACGGGATCCTCACGATGGTGAACCTCGTCGTCGCCACCGTGCACAACGCGGCGCCCATCCAGATGTCGATCGAAAAGGCCGCGAAGGGCGTGATCCACGGCGGCCGGGTCGACGACGGTCTGCTCAACCAGGTGGAAATGGCCTTTCGCGCGTACGACCCGTGCTTCGGCTGCGCCACGCACTCGCTGCCCGGCGAAATGCCGCTGAGGGCGGTCGTCAGGGACCGCCGCGGGGCGGTACTGAAGACCGTGTCGAGGGGCGGCGGATGACAGGGACCGGGGACCAGGGATCGGGGACCAGTTGTGCCGAAGGCGCAGTCGTCGTGCTGTGCCTTGGGAACGACCTGCTGCGCGACGATGGCGTCGGATGGGCCGTCGCGGACGCGGTGGAAGCGAGACTGACCTGGTCCCTGGTCCCCGGTCCCCGGTCCCAGTCAGTCGTCGTGCGTAAGACCCCGCTCTCGGGTTTCTACCTTCTCGACGAGCTGACCGGTTTCGATGCCGCCGTCGTCGTCGATGCCGTGCGGACGGGTTCGCATCCCCCTGGCACCGTCCTCTCGATGCCCTTCGAGGCGTTGCGCGGAGACTCGGGACCATCCCCGCACGCGGCGGGTCTGCCCACGGTGATGCGGCTCGGCCGGCAGTCGGGCGTGCCGCTCCCGGATCGGATCCATGTGGTTGCGGTGGAGGTCGACGACATGGAGTCGATTGGCGAAGCGCTGACAACAGCGGTGGCCGAGGCCGTGCCCGCCGCGCGAGACGCGGTGCTGGCGGCACTCGACACCGTACGGGTGGGCGCGTTCCGCCTGCCCGACGAAGCCGCGACCGTCGCCCCTTCGACACACTCGGGATCGTCCCGAGCCTGGCCGAGGGACGACGGGCTCAGGGCGTGGTGAGCGTGTCGAACCACGCGGCAGCGCGTGTGGCGAAGTCGGACCGAACGCGCCATCATATGACGACCATGACGGATTCCGCCGCTGTCCCACCAGCCGCCTCCAGCACCGCGCTGGCAGGACGACTGCGCTCCTGGCTCGGCGGCACCACGATCCAGGGCCGCCTCGTCCGCAACTTCACGCTCGTCATCCTCGTCCCGGCGCTCATCACGGCCGTCGTGGGCGTCAGCATGATTCGCCAGCGCGTGTTCGACCAGGCTCAGGCCCAGGTCAACTCGGATCTCGAGGCCGCGCGGGCCATCTATGCGGCGGATCTCGACCGCCTGACCGACGCGATGCGGATTCACGCCACACGGATGGTGATCTACGGAGCGCTCCAGCAGCGTGACGAGTCGGCGGTCTTCGCCGAGGAAATGGATCGCATCCGGCGGGCCGAACAGCTCGACATCCTGACGCTCATCGACCTGAACGGCCGGGTCTTCTACCGGTCACGGAACCCCGCGCTCTCCGGAGACGAAATCACCGACGACCTCGTGCTGCGGGTGCTGAAGGGGCTCGAACCCGCCGCGGCGACCGCCGTCGTACCCGGCTCGGAACTGCTCAAAGAGGGGCAGGCTCTGGCCAGGCAGGCGTTCACCCCGATCACCCCGACCGCCCGGGCACGCGATCGCGGCGAGACGACCGTGACCGCCGGCATGATGATGCGCGCCGCCGCCCCGGTCGTCACACCCGCAGGACGTCAACTCGGCGTGCTCGTCGGCGCCGTGCTGCTCAACCGCAACTACGCCGTGGTCGACAAGGTCCGCCAGACAGTCTTCAAGGAAGAGGAGTACGACGGCCGCCCCGTCGGCACCGCGACGATTTTCCTGGACGACGTCCGGGTCTCGACGAACGTGCGGAACGCCGACGGCTCGCGGGCCATCGGCACGCAGGCCTCGGCCGAAGTCGCGGAAGCCGTTCTCGACCGCGGGGAGACCTGGCGGGGCCGCGCCTTCGTCGTCAACGACTGGTACCTCTCGGCGTACGCGCCTATCACCGACCTCGGGGGCCGCACCATCGGCATGCTCTACGTCGGCGTGCTCGAGCAGCCCTTCATGGACAGTCTCTGGCGCAGTTTGCTCGTCTTCCTGGGCATCGCGCTCGTCGGCGTCGTGCTCGTCCAGATCGCCGCCATCCGCGTGGCGGCGCGTATCTCCGGCCCAATCCATGAGATGTCCGGCGCCGCCCATCGGGTGGCGCAGGGGGACTTCTCGGCCACTGTCTCCAGCGGGTCCGACGACGAACTCGGACGGCTCGCCCGCGATTTCAACACCATGACGGCCGAGGTCGCCCGCGCGCGTCAGACGCTGGTCGAGAGCGCGGACGAACTCGAGCGCAAGGTCGAGGAGCGCACCGCCGAGCTGCGGCGCATGCAGGCGCACCTCATCCAGTCCGAGAAGATGACCGCCGTGGGCAAGCTCGCGGCCGGCGTGGCCCACGAGATCAACAACCCGCTGACCGGAATCCTGACCAACAGCAGCCTGATGCTTGAGGATCTGCCGGCCGACCATCCCTGGCGGGAGGACCTGCAGACCATCGTGGACGAGACGCTGCGGTGCCGGAAGATCGTCAAGGGCTTGCTCGACTTCGCCAGGCAGACCAAGCCGCAGCGGACGTTGCTGAATCTGAACCAGGTCGTCGAAGACGTGCTCTCGCTGGTGCGCAACCAGACCGTGTTCAAGAGCATCAGAGTGGTCAACTACCTCGATCCCTCGCTGCCGACCGTGCTCGCGGACGCCGACCAGATGCGCCAGGTCGTGCTGAACATCGTCCTCAACGCCGCGGACGTCATGACCCAGGGCGGTGAACTGCGGGTCGAGTCGAGCCACGATACCGTCGCCGGCCGGGTCCAGGTGCGCATCGCCGATACCGGTCCCGGGATTCCCGAGGACGTACTCGGCCGGGTCTTCGAGCCGTTCTTCACGACGAAGAAGACCGGGACCGGGCTGGGCCTGTCGATCGCCCACGGCATCGTCGAGCGCCACGCCGGGCAGTTGCGCGTGCTGTCGCCGCCCGGAGGCGGCACGACGTTCATCATCGACCTGCCGGTCACTGGAGCCGTCGATGACGAGTAACCTCAACGGACCCCGCGTGCTGGTCGTCGATGACGAGCCGGCCATCTGCCGGAGTTGCGAGAAGATCCTGTCGCGCGAAGGCTACGCCGTCACCACCGTGACCAGCGGGGCCGACGCCCTCAGGCACCTCGCCGAGGGGACGTACGACGTGGTGTTCACGGACCTCAAGATGGCCGAACTGGGCGGCATGGAACTGCTCGGCGTGCTGCGCAGCAGCTTTCCCGACATCGTGCCCGTCGTCATCACCGGGTTCGCCACCATCGCCTCGGTCGTCGAAACCATGAAGGTCGGCGCGTTCGAGTACCTGCCGAAGCCGTTCACCCCGGCCGAAATGGCCGCCGTGGCGGGCAAGGCCTGGGAGCGCCGTCAGCAGATTTTGCGGTCGCGCGGCATCACGCCGGCGTCTGGCCAGGATCCGGCCATCTTCGCGGGCCTCGTGGGCGGCAGCCCCAAGATGCTGGAGGTGTACCGGCTCATCCGGAAGGTCGCCCCCACTTCGAGCACCGTCCTCATCGTCGGCGAAACGGGGACCGGCAAGGAACTCGTCGCACGGGCCGTGCACGCATTGAGTCCCCGCCGCCATGAACGCTTCTTCGCCGTGGACTGCGGCGCGCTGGCCGTCAACCTGCTCGAGAGCGAGCTGTTCGGACACGTCAGGGGATCGTTCACGGGAGCCGTGCACGACAAGCGCGGCATCTTCGAGGCGGCCGACCGCGGCACCGTGTTCCTCGACGAGATCTGCAACGTCGACGTGGACGTGCAGGCCCGGCTGCTGCGGTTCATCCAGGAGCGCGAGTTCCTGCCCGTCGGCGGCACGCAGCCCCGCAAGGTGGACGTGCGCCTCGTCTTCGCCACGAACCGGGATCTCGAGAAGATGGTCCGCGAAGGCACGTTCCGCGAGGACCTGTACTACCGGCTGTACGTGTTCCCCATCTACCTGCCTCCCCTGCGCGACCGGCGCGAGGACATTCCACTGCTGGCCTGCCACCTCCTCGGCCGCGCGCGGGAACGCAGCGGCAAACAGGTGGATCGCTTCTCGGAAGATGCGCTGCGGCTCCTCGAGCAGTACGACTGGCCCGGCAACGTCCGACAGCTCGAGGCGTCCGTCGAGCGCGCCGTCATCGCCTGCGACGGCGACATTGTCGAACCGAGACACCTGCCCCGGGTCCTCACTCGCCAGTCCCTCCCGGCCGATCTCGACATCCCCAGGACCAACCAGGAGTTCCTGGCGCTCAAGCGGCAGCTCCGCGAGCGGGCCGTGGCCGACCTGGAGCGCGAATTCGTCGTGGAGGCTCTGGAGCGGAGCGGCTGGAACGTCACCCACGCCGCGGCCGACGTCGGCATCCAGCGGCAGAACTTCCAGATGCTCATGCGCAAGCACGGGATCAGGGGCGGCCTCGGGCACGAGGAGTGAGGACAGGGACCGGGGATCGGGGATCAGTTGTGGATGTCCCCAGTCCCCCTTCGTGGTGCTGACTCGAGCTGAACCAACCCCCAATCCGCAATCGCCAATCCCGACTCGAAGATCACAGATGAGTCATGTTGTGCATGCTGCGCATATGCACGTGGCAGTCCTCCCGATCGTCCGCGCGCGCCGGTCCACGATAACGGGATTCAGGCCTGTTCCTCTCATTTGGCTTTCTTGAACCAGTTCTCGGCCCGACCTCGATGCCGGCGCGCCTCCGGCAGCTGCATATCACGCGTATGCGGTCGGCCGCCAGACGTGGCTTCCCCCGAGCGGCTTGATTCCCTGCAACACACTGACAGGTTTTCACTTACACGGACCTGTCACGCCTCCCTTCACCCTGGCACCGTTCTTGGTTATGTCACTGGCAGCACGACCCCAACGAGGTGATGGCCATGAGCACGGCAACGGCAACCAAGCGGATTCTGGTGGTGGATGATGAACGGTCCGTGTGCGCGAGCGTGGAGAAGATCCTCGCCCGGCGCGGCCACGACGTGGAGAAGGCGATTTCCGTCGCGTCCGCCATCGAGTACCTCGAGAGGGGTCCGGCCTTCGATCTGATCCTCGCGGATCTGATGATGCCTCAGTCTTCCGGCCTCGACCTGCTGCGCGTCGTCCGCGACCGCTGGCCACAGACGCCGCTCATGATCATGACCGGATACGCGTCGATCGCGTCGGCCATCGAAGCCACCCGGGCCGGCGCGGCGGGGTATCTGCCGAAGCCGTTCACGCCGGACGAACTCGATGCCGCCCTGGCGCACGTCGCGCTCGTGATGAAGCCTGGCTCGCGGACGGCCACCCCGGCCCCGCCGAAGCGCGAGCCCAAGGTGAAGTCGACGCCGAAGGGCGAGGTGATCGACGTCGACATGCCGTTCGACGCCGCCGAGGTCACCGCAGCCACGTCTCCCCAGTTCGTCAAACAGCTCACGCGCTCCGATGTCACGGTCATCGATTTCTGCGCCCTCGGCCAGCGCCACTGCAAGCGCTACAAGACGAAGGGGGTGTGCCAGCAGCTCGAGTGCCCCCTGCTGGCCGCCGAACGGCGGAAGGCGATCATGGCCGCGACGATGCAGCACCTGCAGGACCAGATCGACGTCGATATGCCGTTCAGCTGGTCCGAGGTGGCCGCCGTGACGTCGCCGGCCTACGCGGACGCGCTCGGACGCGGCGACATGCCCGTCCCCGGGCGCTGGAACGCGGAGAAGGCGACCGGTCGCAAGGTCCTGGTCGTGGACGACGAGCCGGTCGTCGCCAACAGCATTCGCCGGACGCTGAGCCGCCGCGGATTCCAGGTCGAGGAAGCCTTCTCGGGGCGCGAGGCACTCACACGCATCCTCAACGAGATGTACGACCTCGTGCTGCTCGACATGAAGATGCCGGACGCCAACGGCCTCGAGCTGCTGCCGACGATCCACAAGCACCGGCCGAAGCTGCCCGTCGTGATGGTCACCGGCTACGCGTCGATCGACACCGCGGTCGAAGCCATCCAGCGCGGCGCGAGCGACTACATGGCCAAGCCCTTCACGCCGGATGAACTGTTCGCGACCGCGCGGCGCGCGATTCGGCGGGCATAGGAGGACAGGGATCAGGGACCGGGGATCGGGGGCCAGTTCTGGATGTCCCCGGTCCCCAGTTCGGTCTTCTGTCTTCTGTCTCCTGTCTCCTGTCGCCCGTCGCCTGCTGGTATCCTATCCGCATGTCCCAGACCCGTCGTCAATTCCTGCAGCAGTCGGCCATCGGAGGCACGGCCATGCTCGTCCCGACAGGCCCGTGGTTTCAGGCGTCCGGCTCGCGCACGCAGGGCGGCAGCCCACGGATGACGCTGTCGTTCCGGCCGTACACGCTCCAGCTCAGGCACGTCTTCACCCTGGCAACGAGTTCGCGCACGACGACGCCCGTGATGCTGACGGAGATCGCGTACGAGGGGCTCGTGGGCTACGGCGAGGCGTCGATGCCACCGTACCTGGGTGAGTCGCACGAGACGGCCGCGGCGTTCCTGTCGAAGGTCGATCTGAGTCCGTACGGCAACCCGTTCGAGTTGGAAACGATTCTCCCCGACATCGACCGGCTGGCGCCCGGCAACCCTGCAGCCAAGGCCGCCATCGACATCGCGCTGCACGACCTCGTCGGCAAGCTGATGAAGCAGCCCTGGTACAACATCTGGGGCTACGACCGGACGAAGACGCCCTACACGACGTTCACCATCGGCATCGACACGCCCGAGGTCGTCAGGGAAAAGACGCGTGAGGCCGCCGGCTTCAAGGTGCTGAAGATCAAGCTCGGGCGCGACACGGACAAGCCCATGGTCGAGGCCATCCGATCGGTGACGAGCGTTCCCCTGACGGGCGATGCGAACCAGGGCTGGACCGACCGCCAGCAGGCGCTCGACATGCTGCACTGGCTCAAGGAGAAGGGCTTCGAGTACGTCGAGCAGCCGCTGCCGAAGGAGCGCGTCGACGATCTCGCGTGGATCACCGAGCGCAGCCCGATTCCCGTCCTCGGAGACGAGGGCGTGCAGCGCCTGGCCGACGTGCACAAGGCGCACGGCGTCTACTCGGGCATCAACATCAAACTGATGAAGTCCACCGGCATGCGCGAGGCGCAGAAGATGATCCAGCTCGCGCGCGGCCTTGGTATGAAGGTCATGCTCGGCTGCATGACGGAAACCTCGTGCGGCATCTCGGCGGCCTCGCACCTCTCGCCGATGGTCGACTGGGCCGACCTCGACGGCGCCCTGCTCATCTCGAACGATCCCTTCGACGGCATGACGGTCGTCGACGGCAAGGTGACGCTCACGGACAAGCCCGGGATTGGGGCCGTGAAGCGGGGGTGACGCAGTCGGGATTCCGGAGTCGACTGCCGGCCTCGGCAACTCGCAAAGGGGCGGTCGTCACCGAGCAGACCCTCGAGCCGAGCCGACGGCGGCAGTCTGCAAAACGCCCCGGAGGACGAGGGAGTCAGCCGGCGCAGTCGTCCGCAGAGCAGCCGCGCCCGCGCGCGGCCGCGACGCGGCAGCCGGCGGCCAGCGGCCCGCAACGGGACGGAGAGGCGTTTTGCCGGCGAGCGCGAGCGGGTCTGCGAGCGTGACGAGCCGCCCCTCGGCATGGCGGCCGACTCAAGCGAGGGCGGCTCGGCTCAAGGGGCTGCTCAGTGACACGCGCCCGTCACTTGGCGCCCGGTCCCTGATCCCCGGCCCCTGTCTGTCTTCTGACTCCTGTCTCCTGTCTCCTGACTCCTGTTTTCCTACTGTCTACTGTCTACTGTCTAATATCTACTGCCGTTGTATTCTCGGCCACATCGCATCGGCCTTGATCGTCACGCGATCTCCCGCCCCATTCCACACCGCGTCGTCGAGCCGATGGCCGAGGCCGGACTTGGTTGACCCCACCCGGCGGAGGATCTCGGTCGCCGATGACGGCATCGCCGGCAGGAGCAGAATGGCGGCAATCCGGAGCGCTTCGGCGACCTCGTACAGGATTTGGCTCACCTGCGCGGCGTTGGCTTCATCTTTCGCCAGCTTCCACGGTTCCGTCTCGGTGATGAAGAGGTTCGCCGCGTCGATCAGGCCGTAGGCTGCCGCCATCCCGTCCTGCAGCGCGAAGCGATCCATCGCCGACTGGTACGATGCGACCGCGGCCTCCGACGCCTGCGCGAGACGCCCGGCCGGCGCGGACGGCTGCGGCAGCCTACCCTGGCAGTACTTGTCGGCCATCGTCGCGATGCGGCTGACGAGATTGCCGAGGTTGTTCGCGAGGTCCGCGTTGTAGCGCTCCTCGAAGCGCTCCCACGAGAAGTCGCCGTCCTGGCCGTACGCGAACTCGCGGACGAGGTAGAGGCGGAGCGGGTCCGGGCCGAACTTCGACGCCGCCTCGAGCGGGTCGACAATCGTACCGAGCGACTTGCTCATCTTCTCGCCCTTGAAGTACACGAAGCCGTGGCCGAACACCTGCTTCGGCACGGCCACGCCGGCGCTCATGAGCATCGCGGGCCAGATGACACAGTGGAAGCGCGTGATGTCCTTGCCGATGATGTGCAGCGAGGCCGGCCACCACCGCGAGAAGAGCGCCTCGTCCTGCCCGTAGCCCAGCGCCGAGATGTAGTTGATGAGCGCGTCGAACCACACGTAGACCACGCTCGACGGGTCGAAGGGCAGCGGAATGCCCCAGGCCTGCCCCGCGCGGCTGATCGAGATGTCCTCGAGCCCTCCCTGGATGACGTTGAGGATCTCATTGCGCCGGATTTCCGGCTCCAGCGCCTCCGGATGTCGCGCGTAGTGGTCGAGCAGGGCCTGCTGGTACTTCGAGAGCCGGAAGAAGTAGTTCTTCTCCCGGATCCACTCGGGCTTGGTCCGGTGCGTCGGGCAGAGGCCCTCGACCAGGTCCTTCTCCTGCTTGAACGCCTCGCACGAATTGCAGTACCAGCCCTCGTAGTGCCCTTCGTAGATGTCGCCCGCGGCCTGAATGCGCTCGACGAGCGCGGTCACCGCCACCCGGTGGCGCTCCTCGGTCGTCCGGATGAAGTCGTCGAACGAGATGTCCAGGCGCTGCCAGACCTCGCGGAACTCCCCTTCCATCTGATCGCAGTAGGCCTTCGGGTCGAGTCCCTGCTCCTTCGCCCGGCGGAACACGTTGAGCGAGTGCTCGTCGTTGCCCATCAGGAACCAGGTCGGCACGCCGGCGAGCCGCTTGTAGCGCGCGATGATGTCGGCGGAGATCTTCTCGTACGCCGTCCCGAGGTGCGGCCGGCTGTTCACGTAGTCGATGGCGGTCGTGATGTAGAAGGTGGACATGGTCACGTTATACTGAAGTCATGCCTCTGTTCGAGTACACCTGTGCCGAGTGCGGGCACCGCTTCGAGTTCCTCGTCCGCGGATCCCTGACGCCCGTGTGCCCGACCTGCCGGAGCGAGAAGGTCGAGAAGCAGCTCTCCGTCTTCGCCGTGGGCGCCTCGTCTTCTCCCGCTCCCTCGTTCCCCGCCGGCTCGCCCTGCAACTCGTGCGGCCATCCCGGGGGGCCGGGAGCCTGCAAGTACGCCGGCTAGTTCCGTTCGCCGGCGCGCTCAGCCCTGACTACTTCCCCAGTTCCGCCGCCGTCACGTAGACCGGCTCGATATCCACCGGCACGCTCGCCAGCTTGTCCAGCGCCGCCTGGATCTCGGGCCGGACGACGGCCAGCTTCGCGATCAGCGCCGTGGCCTTCTCGTAGCTGCCCTCGGCCTGCAGCGTCATGATGTCGCGCGTCAGCGCCGTCACCGCGTTCTTGACCTTCGTCACGTCCACCGAGAACGTGCCGTCGGCCGCCGCGACGAACGCCCCGGCATCCAACATGTAGTTGAGCTGGATGGCGATGCCGCGCCCGTGCGCCTCGTTGATCCCGAAGCGGATCGAGCGGAACGCCGACGCCAGGAACGTCGTATACATCGTCTGTTCCATCGACCGGTCGATGACGCCCTTGTCGATGAGGAACTGCAGCGCGAAGAGCCCCGACACGTCGGCTTTCGCCTCTTCGATGGCGCTGTAGGTCTCCTTGAGCTGCTGGCGGACGGTCGTGGCCTGGCCGCCGACCGTGATGGCGTGCGGGCCGAGCCCGTGCATCAACTCGTGCATGAGGATGTGCGTGAAGAACGCGTCGAACGACACGTTCGCGCGATCCGCGGGCGCCAGCACGACCTGCGAGATCGGCACGAGCACCTTGTTGAACTTGGCCTCCTGCACGTTCTTCAGCATCACGCGCTTCGCGCCCTTCTCGCGCACCACCCGCTCGTCGTTCGGCAGGTTGAACGCCGCCGTCTGCACGCCCGAATTGCCCTCGCCCGCGCCCAGGATGACGTTCACGACCCGGATGGGCGCCAGCCCGCCGAGCTTCGGGTTGCGGAGCGACGGGTCGATCGGCAGGTTGTCCTCGATGCCCTGCAGCTCGCCTCCGAACCTCTCGAGTTTCGCCGTCTCGGCGTCGTCCCGCAGCGTGATGAAGGCCTCGAACGCCGCCTTGTGGTTGAACCACTCGTCTTCGTAGACCTCGTAGGGGCCGATGGTCGGCTCGATCGGCGCGTCCAGCTCCATCCACGCCACGTCGCTCTCGTAGTAGTCGTTCGAGAAGAACGCGTCCGCCCGTGTCGTCAGGAAGCGTTTCAGCGAGTCGTTCGACGTGAGGGCCGCCGCCTCGCGCAGGAGCGTCGCCGCGCGCTGCAGCTCGCCCTGGTACTCGAGCGCGTAGGGCACCGCCGTGAAGGTGCCGTCCGGCTTCCGGCGGATCGTCGTGAAGAACCCCGTCGCGGCCGTGCGATCCGGCTCCTTCAGGCTCGCGAACCAAGCCTCGACGTCGGCCTTCATCGCGCCGGCCGGATAGTAGTTGGCCTCGGCCGGTTTCTCGGGCACGCCGGGGATGAACGGCTTGTTGTGATCCAGGCGGGACCACGGGCCCTTGTTGATCAGGAAGTAGTGCAGCCGGGCCTTGCCGAGCGGCGACTGGTCGGCCAGGAGATCGAAGAGGACCGCCTCGTTGCCCGCCCACACCTGGCGCAGGAAGAGGCCGTCCATCACGCGGCCGGCCTGCACCAGCTTCGCCAGCGCCTCCCGCTCGTTCACGGGCAGCGCGGAGAGATCGGCGCCGATCTCCACTGGCGCGAATCGTGCGGTCATCGCGTCGAGTTCGGCCGTCTCCGATGCCGCCGGGGGAGACACCGGCTGTTCGTTCGCGCACCCGCTCATGACACCTCCGGCCGCCAGGGCCGCAGCCAGGACCATTGCTGTCGTGGAAGTTCTCATCGTGGCCTCTGTCCTTCGGGGGACACGACCATTCTGACCGAAAATCGAGGAAAATGGGATTGAGGTCACCGTGATGCCCAATCGAGCTCCGTTCGCCGTGCTGGCCGTGCTGCTGCTGTCGGCCGTGGCCCTCGTTGTCAGCGTGAGCGCGCAGGCCCCAGCCGCGTCGCCGATCCGTCTCGACACCATCAGACTGCCCCCGGGCTTCTCCATCAGCGTGTTCGCCGACAAGGTGCCGAACGCCCGGTCGCTGGTCCTGGGCCCCGGCGGCACGCTCTTCGTGAGCACGCGGACGGCGGGCAACGTGTACGCCGTGCTCGACAGCGACAAGGACCACAAGGCCGATGAGGTGATCACCATCGCGAAGGGCCTCAACATGCCGAACGGCATTGCCCTGCGGGATGGCGCCCTGTATGTGGCCGAGGTGAACCGAATCCAGCGGTTCGACGACATCGAGAAGCGACTCCGGAATCCGCCCGCGCCAGTCGTCGTGACGGAGAACTACCCCAGCGACCGGCATCACGGATGGAAGTACATCGCGTTCGGACCGGACGGGTACCTCTACGTTCCCGTCGGCGCGCCGTGCAACATCTGCGAGCGCGACGATCCGGTGTACTCGTCCATTACGCGCATCAGGCCAGACGGGACGGGACGTGAGGTGTTCGCCAGCGGCGTGCGGAACACCGTCGGCTTCGACTGGCATCCCGTCACGAAGGAGCTGTGGTTCACCGACAACGGTCGCGACATGATGGGCGACGATGTGCCGCCGGACGAGCTGAATCGCGCGTCCGCGAAGGACCAGCACTTCGGCTATCCGTACTGCCACGGCGGGAACATATCGGACCCCGAGTTCGGCGGTAAGCGGCCGTGCAGCGACTTCATCCCGCCCGCGCGCAATCTCGGGCCGCACGTCGCCGCCCTGGGCATGCGGTTCTACGGCGGCGCGATGTTCCCCGCCGAGTATCGTCAGCAGATCTTCATCGCCGAGCACGGGTCGTGGAACCGGAGCGTGCCCATCGGCTACCGGGTGATGCTCGTGAAGCTGAAGGGCAACGAGGCGATGAGCTACGAGCCGTTCGCCGAGGGCTGGCTTCAGGGCCGCCGCGCGTGGGGGCGTCCGGTGGACGTGCTCGTGATGCCCGACGGCGCGCTCCTCGTGTCGGACGATCTGGCGGGGGCGATCTACCGGATCAGCTACCAGGGCGCCAAGTAATCCGTAGGGATCGGGGACCGGGGACCGGGGACCGGGGATCGGTTGTGGATGTCCCCAGGCCCCATTCGATGTCACGGTAGGGCGCGGTCAGTTTGCCGCGCCGTAGCCCGAGAGGGCGAAGGCGGGCCGAACGCGCCGAGACAGTGACGCGCGCGAATCCGGGCAGGATCACAGATGAGGTGCCGGTCAGCGCGGGCCTGGAACTCCCGCGGGTGCCGCCGGTACCGGCTTGGCTCTGGTCAGGGTAACCGGTTCGAAGGTCATGCCTCCCGTCCAGCGGAGGATCGGCACGAGTTCGGCAACGTCGCGCTCGCCATAGGCGTGGTCGAGGCGTCCGGCTTTCTGGAACTCGTCGTGAAGGATTCGGTAACCGTTGTAGTGCTCCGCGTGGACGAGTTGGAGGGCGGGGTCGAAGATGAAATGCGCGATGGCGTGCTGCACCCCGGCCAGCCCGCGGACCTCGCCGTTGTAGTATTCCACATCCACCTGGATCTCGGTCTCGTCCTTGACATGCAAGTAAGCGACCTTCGACTCGCTCGGAGCCGCGTCGCCGACATCGTGGCGAGGGAAGAGGAAGATGGCCTGGGCCTTCACCGGGCCGCAGCTCGTGCACGTGTGCGCCAGGTCGCCGCCCACGTTGCCGCCGCCCACCTGGTCTTCCTCGAAGACCGCGAGAGACGCGCCGTGCCCCTCGTTGGCGTCGCCCCCGATGAAGACCAGCCGCTTGCCGCCGAATGTGCCCGTGGCGAGGGCTGAGATCGCCCCGCCGTTCCAGTAGCTGGCCAGAACGGCCCCCGTCTTCGGATCCAGGCGTTCGATCACGCCAGCAAAGAACGGCACGTGACGGGACTGCAACCAGAGCGACTTCGTCCCGTCCGCGCTGGACGTCACCTCCACCCAGGCGGCCGCGAACGGGCCGTAGGCGGGGGCTTCGCCGAAAGTGGCCCCCTCCATGCGCTGATAGGAGAAGCGTTCCCTGCCGTCGGCCTCGAACACGAACAGCCGGCGCTGCTTCAGGTCTGACGGAGCGGAGATGAACGCCAGCTCGGCGCGGCCATCACCATCCAGGTCCTCGATCACCGAGCGGCGCAGGTCGTCGACGAATCCCGGCTCGGGGCTCCCTTCGGCCGGTTCCTCCCGCGTTGGGAGCCGGTACATCCACAGCTCCCGGTCTCTGACGTCGAACGCCCGCAGTTCGTCGCCGCTCACGCGCCAGTGGTGAATCGGACGTGGTTCGGCCAGGAGGGCGACGGTGATGCCGCCAAGGACGACGAGACCGCCCAGGCCAGCCGCCAGCTGCCACAGCTTTCTGCCAGGAAGGCCCGGAACGCGCCAGTGACGCCCGCCGTTTCGGGAGCGGTCGCGCCCCGGTTCACGTCCCCCGTCGCCCGCGGCGGCATCAGCCGTTCCGTGGCCCGTCCCGCTGGCTTCTCCGTTCCCGTTGCCGGTCCCGTTCGGTGCCGACCTGGCAGGCCCGGCAGCCTCCGAGGCCAGCCAGGCATCCAGTTCCGACCGAAGGGCGTAGACGACCTCGCCGCCAATCCGGTGAACCGGCAGACCGAACTGGGCTTCCCAGCGCTGGGCCGTGCGCGGCGCCCGGCGCAGGTAGGCGGCAATCTCCTTCCAGCCATCGAGCCGGTCGGGGTTGGTCTCGAGCGGGCCACCGTGGCTCGGCGGCGTCGGGTCGAAGCCGTTCTTCCGGTCCTTCATGGGCGCGGCGCCGGGGGGGCGGGGCCTGTTCGGCGCCCACGGATTATATCGGAACCCCCTCCCCCGGGACGCCAGGGGCCGCGCCACGTTCGCCAAGTGACGACATTCGCCGCCAAGACGGCCGATGGCGGCAAGGGTCGCTTGGGGTAAGCCGGGGCCGACGGCATACTGCGCAGCGCCTCCGGGCAACGCTTCTGGCACTGAGCCGCGCGCGGCTGCCGACGGGCACCGGACCCTCGTGAGGCTCCGCCTGGCGCGTCGGTGACGCCCGCCGTCGCCACCTGCTATCTGAGCCGAATCATTCCGGCGCAGGGAAATCGCACGAGGTATCGCTCGGTCGGTCAGCCATGGGTGCAGCTGGCCGACTCGGCTCAGCGCCCAGCCGAGAAGATCGTGGTCGATATCGTGGAGGAAGGGAACATGGCCATCCAAGTTCGAAGCCGCTTCATCCTACCTGGTCTGCTCGCGGCCTTCTTGAGCGCAACTCCCTTGTCCGCTCAGCCGGTCCCTGGACTCCATGGTCGCGTGTTCTTCATGAGGGGCCACGAGGGCGGGACCCTCGGTATCTGGGTCATCGATCTCGACCGCGGCGGAACGACGCTGGTTGCCGACCTGTCTGAGACCTTCTGGACTACACCGACAGTTCTGTGGCCTGCCAACCACATGCTCCGGGAGGTCACCGCGACGGCAACGGCCTCGGACAATCTGTCGACCGTCTTTCGGGTGACCCGCCTCGAAGTGCTGAGTAACGAACCCGACAACGGATTGGGAGACGGCGACCTCCCCAACGGCATCCAGGGCTTGACGCCGTCGCTCGTGACAGCCGGCCGTCTGCGGGCCGAGCGGTCCGGCAAGGGCAGCGGGCGTCAGTACTCCATCGTGTTCACGGTCGTCGACGAGGCCGGCAACAGCGGAACCTGCACCGCGTACGTCAAGGTCCCGCACGACCAGGGGAATGGCACGGGAAGGGACAAGTAGCCAGGAGCGGGGGCGCTGCCTGGTGGTAGCTGCTTCCGTTCCGCACGAAGGGGCGCAGCGTTGCCACGACGGAGGATGCCAACCGCAGGGCCCCTCCGTACAGAGGCCCTCTGGGGTGGGCGCTCTCGTCAGCCATCAGGGTCACGATTCCGGGTCGCGACATCTCGATGTTCAAACTGACGCGGGTAGCGTTTGTGCTGGCAATCCTGATGGGCACGTACGTGGGCTCGGAAGCACAGTCGCTGATCCCCGGGGTTGGTCGACGTGCTCGTTGGGACTCGCCCTGCCGGCCGCGAGGCTTCCGCCGCCTGATCCGTGCCGGACGGTGACACGTACCGGTCGGGAAGTGAGGGCGGAGGCCGCGCCGATCCAGTGCCCGGCCGAATCGAGCGCGCGCACGGTGATGCTGGCGAGGCCCTGTGCCTCGGGCGTGACTGTACCGGTGATGCGGGCGCCCTCGACGGCGACGACGTCACCTCAGGACACGAATCAGGCACCCGACGTCGGCCTGATCTCGAAGGTCAGGACTCCCCGACCACCCGGTCGACGATCTCCCGCCAGGGGATCGCCTGAACACCCGGGGCCAGTGCCCGGCTCGGAACGCCGGCGCGCGGAGGGCGATGCACGACGAACAGCTCCATCGGCCGCTGTGCGCCGGACGACATGCGCAGGGACGCGGCAAGCCGGCGCAGGGGCAACGCGGCCTCAGGGCGAACCGTGCGACCGGCTTTCGCTTCGAGGAGCACGAGGCCGCTCCCCCGCCCAGGAACGATGAAGTCCACCTCGAGACCCTGTTGGTCCCTGAAGTAGTAGAGCTCCCGCCGGCGACCACTGTGGAGCTGCGCCTTGATGATCTCGGCGGCGACGAATCCCTCGAAGATGGCTCCCAGGAACGGTGAAGGCTGCAGCTCCGCCTCTGACTGGATAGCCAGCAGGTGGCAGGCCATCCCGGAATCGGCCACGTACAGGCGCGGCGACTTGATCAGACGCTTGCCGAGATTCTCGTAGTACGGCGGGACGAGGATGATCTGACCGGTCATCTCGAGGATGTCGAGCCAGCGCCCGACGCCCGGCACACTCATCCCCAGCGGTGCCGCCAAGTCGGACTTGTTCAGCACCTGCCCGTGCCGGCTGGCGACCAGAGCCAGGAACCGCCGGAACGCCGCCAGGTCCCGGACCGTGCTGATGGCCCGCACGTCGCGCTCGAGGTAGGTCTGGAGGCTCGTCGCTGCCCCGCGGACATGAGTCACGCGGAAACGCCACGAGCCGATGAACTTCACGGCGCCGCCTGCCTACCGCTCGAGACCGGATGCCCGTCTCCTGCCCGCGTGGCCGGGCACCGTTCGGGCTTGCCCGAACGGCTGCGTAACGGGTACAGTGCGCGCCGTTGCACGTCGTACACCTGAGCCCGCTCACCCCGACATCGTGAGTGTCCCTTCCCGCGCACGCCAGCGCGCGGCCGTAAAGGAGTGTCTGCCATGACGCGGAGTTTCGTTGCCTGGAGCCTGTCCGCGGCGATGGCGGTGGCGATCGGCGCCGCGCCGGTCGCGCAGCAGCCCGTCACGCCTGCCCCGAACTACGAACTGGCGGCCGCCTGGACCGCGCAGAAAGTCGGCCGGATGGTCTTCGACACCTCGGTGACGCCGAGGTGGCTCGAGAGCGGCGACCGGTTCTGGTACGCCTACCAGACCCGGGAGGGCCGCAAGTTCTACATCGTGGATCCGGTGAAGAAGACGAAAGCACCGCTCTTCGATCACGCGAAGATGGCTGCCGCGCTGACGGCCATCACGCTGCAGCCGTACGACGCCCAGCACCTGCCCTTCTCCACCGTCAGGTTCGTGAACAAGGACGCAGCCTTCGAGTTCGACGTGACGGTGCCGCGCGACGCGCAGATCGTCAAGCCGGCGAAGCCGGCGGCTGCGCCTCCGGCGACGGGCAAGGACGAGGTGAAGAAGAAGTCCGCTGAAGCCGGGAACCCGGCCTCGTCCGATGACGGATCCGAGATCGCGCCCCAGCAGCAGGGCCAGCGCGGACAGGGCTCGGGCCGTGGCGCGGCTGGCGCCGCCTCGCGTCCGCGGACCCTGCACTTCTCCTACGACATGGCCACCGGCGCGCTCGATCTCCTGGACGACGACTACCGCGCGCCGAGGCGCCCCCGCTGGGCCTCGCTCTCGCCAGACGAGAAGACCATCGTCTTTGCCCGGAACCACAACCTGTTCATGATGGACGCCGAGAGCTGGGCCCTCGCGCAGAAGAAGGCCGATGACCCGGCCATCAAGGAAGTGCAGCTCACGACCGACGGCGAGGAGCACTACAGCTACGCCCGGACCGTCCAGGCCGGCGGACAGATCGAGCAGGAACAGGACGATCAGCAGGAACAGACCGAGCAGGAAGGCAGCGACAAGAACGCCCGGGTTCCAGCGGTCACGCTCGTGTGGTCGGCCGACTCGAAGAAGTTCGCGGTGGTGCGGCGCGACCAGCGCAAGGTCGGGGATCTCTGGGTGATCGACTCACTGGCGAACCCGCGCCCCAAGCTCCAGACCTACCGCTACGCCATGCCGGGTGAGGAGAACATCCCGCAGTCCGAGCTGACGGTGTTCGATCGCGACACGAAGGCGGCCGTGAAGATGAAGATCGATCGGTTCAAGGACCAGTCGGTCTCCATCGCCACGGCGCCCCGGCGGCAGGGCGGCGGCGGCCGCGGCGCGGGCGCGCCGGGCGACGGCCCGCCCCCGATGTGGCTCAGCGCCACGTCCGACAAGCTGTACTTCACCCGGTCGAGCCGGGACCTGCATCGTCTGGACGTCTGTGTGGGCAATCCCGAGACCGGCGAGGTAAGGGCGCTCATCGAGGAGCGGCTCAATACCTACATCGAGACCAAGCCCCTGCGCCTGACGAACAATGGCCAGGAACTCGTCTTCTGGTCCGAGCGAACTGGCTGGGGCCACTTTTACCTGTACGACGCGGCCACGGGGGCGCTGAAGAACGCCATCACCTCCGGCGAATACGTCGCGACCTCCCTCGACGGCATCGACGACAAGCCGCGCGTGATGTACTTCACCGCAGTCGGTCGAGAGGCCGGCGAGGATCCGTACTATCCGCATCTGTACCGCGTCAACCTGGATGGCACGGGCCTCAAGCTCCTGAATCCGGGGGATGCGTCGCACTCGGCCAGCCTGTCCGAGTCGAACCGCTACTTCGTCGATACCGCCTCGCGGGTGGACACCGCGCCGGAATCGGCCCTGTACGATACGAACGGCGCACTCGTGACCAAGCTCGAGTCGGCCGATCTCAGCGCGCTGTTCGAGGCGGGCTTCCGCTTCCCCGAGCCCTTCAGGGTGAAGGCGGACGACGGCATCACGGATCTGTATGGGAACATGCTGAAGCCGTTCGACTTCGATCCCGCCAGGAAGTACCCGGTCATTCTGTACGTGTACCCAGGCCCACAGACCGAAAGCGTCACCAAGGCGTTCAACCCGCGCAACCAGAACATCGCCCTCTCCCAGATCGGCTTCATCGTCGTCGAGGTCGGTAACCGCGGTGGGAGTCCCCTCCGCTCGAAGTGGTATCACAACTACGGCTACGGCAACCTCCGCGACTACGGGCTGGCCGACAAGAAGGCGGCCGTCGAGCAGCTCGCGCGGCGTCACGGCTGCATCGACATCAACCGCGTCGGCATCTGGGGCCACTCGGGCGGGGGCTTCATGTCGGCCGCGGCGATGCTCGTGTACCCCGACTTCTTCAAGGTGGCCTTCTCCGAGTCGGGCAACCACGAGAACAACGTCTACAACAACACCTGGAGCGAAAAGCACGACGGGATCAAGGAGGTCACCGACAAGGACGGCAAGGTGACCTTCGAGTACGACATCGACAAGAACTCGGAACTCGCGAAGAACCTGAAGGGCCGGCTGATGCTGGTCCATGGGGACATCGACAACAACGTGCACCCGGCCAACACGCTGCGGCTCGCCGACGCGCTCATCAAGGCCAACAAGCGCTTCGACATGTTCATCGTGCCCGGGTCGAGGCACTCGTTCGGTTCCGCGGGCGCCTACGTCTCGTGGCTGCGCATCGACTACTTCGCCCGGCACCTGCTGGGCAGGGCCGCCGACAGCGTGGATCTGACCGAGCTGTCGAGAGAATCGGAGCAGAACGGGAGGCAGGGTGGAAGGCAAGGCGGGGGCGGAAGGCAGTAGCGGCGCTGTCGGCTCCGCCAGAGCGGCGGCTCCGCGTGTGCGCAGAAGCAGGCTGGCCGACGGCGCCAATCGCGCCGTCGGCCCGGCCGGCCGTGCCGACGCGCGCGGCACCCGCACCGCCGCTACGCGCTCAATCGCCGGCCGTCGACGAAGATCGAGTTGACCATCGAACCGCCGCGCAGCAGGTATCCCTGCGATGTCAGGTAGGCCATGATGGGCGACGGGCCGCCAGCGCTCACCGGCACGCCCTCGGCGCAAATGATGCCCGGCCTGAACTGGCTCAGATCCAGTGTCTTGAGGATGTCGTAGTCCAGCCCTTCGACGTCCGTCGAGAGCAGGTCGGGCGCACGGCCGAGGTGCTCCCGGATCGCCCGGTTGATGTTGACGAGCGGCATCCTGACCGTGCGGGCGACCACGCTCTCGGGCTTCCCCGTCTGCAGGCGCTCGACCGTCTCGGCCGAGAACGTGTTCAGCATCGGGTGCTCTTTGATCTCGTAGTAGTTGGCCTCCGTCTGCTCCGTCACGCCGATGCCGGCCTGGAGCACGGTGTCGCGCGGGCGCTGCCTGCGCAGCAGACCGCAGTACATCGGATTGGGTTCGACGAGGAGGCCGCGATCGCCCGAGAAGTACAGGAGGTAGGTGTTGCTCGCCTGGACCGGATGCGCCGCGCCGACGTCCATGTACGTCGCGCGAGCGATCTTCAGCACGTCGCGCAGGGCGTGATACAGGACCAAGTCCTCGCCCTGCTGCGAGAAACTGAGGTGCGATTCCCGCGATGCCCAGGGCAGCCGGGTGCCCGGAGGGGTGGCCTTCTCCCACCCGACGAGCCCGGCCGCCGACGCCGCGACGCCCGCGGCCATGCCCGTCACGAAGTCCCGTCGACGCACCATGGGGCGCATCATATCGCGCCGACGGCGCCTGGTGTGATTCGGTCGAGCCCAGCCGATGGCGCCGGCGACTCCGGTCGACCACCAGGACGGGTGCGGTGTGTGCCCCTCAACGAATCCTCCTGGCCGTCCAGGTGCCAACCTCCTCGTCACTCATCGCGGAGCTCCAGACGAGCCGGCCCTCCTCCATCCATCCCCGATCGGCGGACACCGTGCCCATGAAGAACAACCGGCCTCCCACGTCGGGCGCGGCGACCGCAAAGCGTACCGACGCGGTTCCGTCCGCGCCTGGACTGAAACTGGCGTCGCGGAGCGCCTCCACGGTTTTGATGCTCGCCGCGCGCAGAATAAAACTCCCGGTCAGCGCGCACCGCTGGCGCTGCCGCACCAGCCCCTGCTGGCCGGGCTGCGCCGAGCAGGCCGCGTGGTCGATGACGACTCGTGCATCCGCCAGCTTCGGCACGGCTTCGCGGAAACCGGACGGCGGGCTTGGCATCTGCACCTCCAGCTGCCACGTCCCTTCCAGGAAGCCGCGGAGGCTCTCGACGGACGTCGCGTCGAACACGCGGTCCCCCGCCGACATCCGCGCGAGTTCGGCCCGCAGCGTCCGCCGCAGCGTCTCGGTCGCCGCCCAGGCCTCCCGCGCGCGCCGCCGGTAGGCATCAAGATCCGGGATGCCGCTCGTGAGCCGTGCCACGCGGTCGGGAGCCGTGTCATCCATCAGGCCCCGACTGGCGACGTACAGTGGCGCGAGCGCCGCCAGGGCCAGCGTCTGGACGAACTCCTCTCGATCCATCGGGACGAGATCGCGCCCGTACGGGACGTAAATGGTCTCGCCCGACTCGATCTCCTGCAGCATGCGCTGCATCTCGCGGCGCCGCTCGTCAAACGACGTCTGGGCCGAAACCCAGTTGATACTCATGACGAACACCGCGACGGCGACAACTGCCCTGTCGGCGCGGCCGGTCGTTAGACTCATCGCATCCTCCGCACGCCGTTCCAGGCCCCTCGCGAGGCGGGAAGTCCGGCCGACGCTTCCGCAGCGTAGGTGCCCGCGAAGCGGGCACGATCCGCCGAGAGCGTCAATTGCGCCGTCCCGCTCCGTCCGGACGCATGCCGCCACCGCAGCGTCAGCACCGACCCCGTGACGGTGCCCTCGACCGCACCCTGGCCGTCGCCGTAGCTGCCGGTGACACGGCTTCCCTTCCGCGTCAGGGTGAGCACGTAGCGGACGCCGTCGGACTCGACGTCCCAGGCGCCCGCGAACGACTCCACGGACGGTGTGCCCATGCGCCCCGCCTCACCCTGGTCGCCGGAGCGCGTCAGCGTGCTGGGGAATCGACCCGACTGGCCCGCCGTGAACTGGAGCGTACCCGTCCCCTGGGTGCAGCCGGCGTTCAGAACGACGTCGATGAACCCGGCGCCGCCGCTCCACGTGAAGTCGTACCGAAGACGATTACCCGACGTCGCGGCCACACCGCGCCCGCTGCCGAGCCCGTTCTCCGTCACGTCGTACCGGCCGTCCGACCGCGCCGTCAGCGTGAAGACGGACGAACCGACCCCGGTTGTCACATGCGACCATTGGCCCGAGAGGTCACCACAGCCACCGGACCCCACCGCGTCAACGGACGCGGTAGCCGCAGGCCCGGGGTCCGCCACGATTCGTGTCATGTCCACCGAGCACGCGTCCGATCCGGTATCCCTGTAGCGGTCGCCGTCAATCGCGACG
>CAYZYG010000001.1:134290-155055 GCA_964481395.1 uncultured Vicinamibacterales bacterium | reverse complement strand
CCCGGCTCGCCGATGAGGACCGGGTTGTTCTTCGTGCGGCGGGAGAGCACCTGGATCACGCGCCTGACCTCGTCGTCTCGCCCGATGACCGGATCGAGCTTGCCCGAGCGCGCCAGATCGGTGAGGTCGCGGCCGTACCGCTCGAGGGCCTGGTACTTGCCTTCGGGATTCTGGTCGGTCACCCGCTGCGAGCCGCGAATGGCGCGCAGCGCCTCGAGGATCGCGTCCTTGCCGAGGCCGCGGCCCGTGAGGATGCGCGAGGCCTCGGACCGCCCGCCCTCGGCGGCCACGCCGATGAGCAGGTGCTCGGTGCTGACATACTCGTCCTTCATCCGCTCCGCCTCGGCCTGGGCCGAGGTCAGTACCGCGCGGAGGCGGGGTGAGGCGCCGACGGACGTCCCGCCGTGGGCCTGCGGAACCTGTCCCAGATGACCGCGGACCGCCTTCGCGACATCCCGGGGATCGACGCCCAGCTTCCTCATGACTTCCGGCGCGATGCCGTCGGGCTGATCGACCAGCGCCGCGAGCAGGTGCTCGGGCTCGACCTGCGGGTGGGCGGACGTCTCGGCGAGCTGCTGCGCGCCGAGCACGGCTTCCTGAGCTTTCTCGGTGAATCGGTTGAGGGTCATCGTCTATCTCGCTGACGGAGCGGCCGGGTCGTCCAGCCGCGCCAGGGCTTCGTAGTGCGTTCGCTGCTCGGGCGTCAGGTCGCGGGGCAGACGGACGTCCACCCGCGCGAACAGGTCGCCGCGTTCTCCGGGCCGTCCCGGGACGGGCATGCCGTGGCCCTTGAGGCGGAAGACCTGCCCGTTTTGCGTGCCGGGGGGGATGCGGATCCGCAGCGGCATGCCCGACAGGCACTGCAGTTCCGCCTCGCCGCCGAGGACCGCCGTCGTGACCGGAACGGAGATGCTGGCGCGCAGGTCGCGATCGGCGCGTTCGAAGCGGGCGTGCGGCGCGACGTGCACGCGCAGGTAGAGGTCTCCCGATCGCCCGCCGCCTCCACCGTGCTCGCCTTCGCCGGCCACCCTGACCCGCGCGCCGTCGGCGATGCCCGCCGGAATGCGCACGTCGATACTCCGGGTGTGCCCATCCTCCTTCACCAGCAGCCGCCTCGTGACACCGGAGAAGGCCTCCTCGAGCGTGAGGTCCAGGTGCTGCTCGACGTCGCGGCCGCGTCTGGATCGGCTGCGCCCGGGCCGTCCGCCGCCGGTGCCGGCGGTGGCCTGCCCGCCGAAGAACGCGTGGAAGAAGTCCGAGAACGGATCCTCGTCGCCGAAGATCCTTCGCATCTCGTCTTCCGTCATCGTCCGGAACCCGCCGCCAGGCCCGCCGACGTTGACGCTCCAGCCGCCGCCCCCGAACGGGGACGCGCCGCCCTGCTGCTGGGCCTGTTCGTAGTACCGCCAGTTGGCGCCGAGCTCGTCGTACTTCCGGCGCTTGTCCGGGTCGCCGAGCACCTCGTACGCCTCGTTGATGGCCTTGAAGCGCGACTCGGCCGCCTTGTCGCCGGGGTTGACGTCGGGGTGGTACTTGCGCGCGAGCTTCCGGTAGGCCTGCTTGATGTCCTTCTCGCTGGCCTCGCGTGTGACCCCGAGCGTCGCGTAGTAGTCCTTGAATTCCATGCGATCCCCCCGGCTAGCCGTCCAGGAGCGCCATCAGGCGATCCAGCTCGCGGGCCAGGCGCCGCCGGCCGCGGCTCTGCTCCAGTTCCTCGTCGCACACCAGGGGGCGGATCCGCTGGACGGCCTCGGCCACCGAGAGCAGGCGCTGGACGCCGGCCAGGTTGATGCCCAGTTCGTCGACCAGGTGCTTGATGCGCCGGAGGCGGTCGATCTCCGTCCGCGAGTAGACCCGGACGCTGCCGATCGTGCGGGTGGGGGCCACGAGACCCAGCCGCTCGTACTTGCGCAGGGTCTGCGGGTGCATGCCCAGCTCCCGCGCCGCCATACTGATGAAATACCAGTCGTCTTGAGGCATGGGAGTCATGGATCTAATACGGTACGAGTATAGTACTTGATACGACGTGTGTCAAGTTAGGCATCAGGCGGCAGGCGACCAGCGACGGGGGAAGAACGGGGAACCGGGACCTGGGAGCCGGGATCCGGGATCCGGGATCCGTGTGCGGGCCGGCGGGCGTCGCGCTTGACCGGGGCCGGGCCCCGGTCCATCATCTGAGCCATGTCGATTCCGCTGGAGTGCCTGTACGCCGCGCTGGCCGCGCTCCTGACCGGAGCGCTGGCCGGGTGGTTCATCGAGCGTGCGCGCAACCGCCAGGGCCAGGCCCTCGCCGTGGCGGACGCCGAGGCGCGGATGGGCCGGATGGTCAACGAGGCGCGCGAATCGCTCGCCCGCGTGGAGGCGACCCTCAAGGCCGAGCGCACCCAGGCCGCCGAAGCGGCTCGTGTCGGGGCCGAGCGCACCGCCGACCTCCAGAGCCGCATCTTCGCCCTGGAGGACGGGCTCAAGGCGGCCTCCTCGGAACTGACCGCGCTTCGCGAGCGCGAGACGAAAGTCACGACCGAACTCGCCAAGGAACGTGAGGCCTTCAACGAGCGCATCGCCGTGTACAAGGAGGCCGAGTCTCGGCTGACGGCCACGTTCGAAGCGCTGTCGACGAAGGCGCTGACCGCATCGACACAGGAGTTCCTGGGCCTGGCGTCACGCAGGCTCGCCGACATGCAGGCCCACGCGGCCGGCGAGTTCGAGCGAAAGCAGCAGGGGCTGGACGACCTGCTCAGACCCCTGCGCTCCGGGCTCGAGAAGGTGTCGGCCGAATTGGGCAAGGTGGAAAGCGAGCGCCACCAGGACCACGGGCGGCTGTCGGCACTCCTCCAGGCCGTCGACGAGGGGCGGCAGGCGCTGCAGAAGGAGACCGCACGCCTCGTTCAGGCTCTGCGCACCCCGCACGTTCGGGGACGGTGGGGCGAGGTGCAGCTTCGGCGCGTGGTCGAGATGGCCGGCATGCTCGAGCACTGCGATTTCCGTCTGCAGCAGACCGTCACGACGGAGGATGGCAGCCTCAGGCCCGATCTCGTCGTCACGCTGCCGGGAGGCCGCGCGATCGTGGTCGACGCCAAGGCACCGGTCATGGCGTACCTCGAGGCGATCGAGGCTGGCGACGAGGACACCCGGCAGGCGCGCCTGCGGGATCACGCGGGGCAGGTGCGTGCGCACGTCACGAGGCTCTCAGGCAAGCACTACTGGGACCAGTTCCAGGAGTCGCCCGAGTTCGTCGTCATGTTTCTTCCGGGCGAGGCGTTCTTCAGCGCCGCCATCCAGCAGGACCCGACGCTGCTGGAGTTCGGCGCCGAGCGGCGCGTCTTCCTGGCCGGGCCCCTCACGCTGCTGGCGCTGCTGCGCACGGTGGCGCACGGCTGGACGCAGGAGCGCCTCGCCGAGCACGCCCGGGAGATCAGCGCCATCGGCAAGGACCTCTACGAGCGCCTGTGCACGATGGCCGAGCACTTCGGTGACGTGCGGCGCAGGCTGGACGCCGCCGTCGGAGCCTATAACGCGGCCGCGAGTTCCCTCGAGTCCCGCGTTCTCGTCTCAGCTCGCCGGTTCCGCGATCTGGGCGTGCGCTCTGGAAAGGATCTCGAGCCGCTCGAGCCGGTTTCGCAGCGGCCGAGGTCGCTCCGGGCGGCTGACCTGCTCGGGGCCGCGCACCCGGACGCGCTGGACGCGGTGCTCATCGGCGATGCCAATCAGACTGCCGACGCAGACGCGGAGTCGGACGAGGGGTGACGGGCCGGAGTCACAAGACTGGGGACCGAGAATCGGGGGCCGGTTGTGGGGTCCCCATGCCCCGTTCGTGGTTCCCGGCCGACTCGGCGAGCCGGCCCTGCCGTACCCGAGACTGGTAGGGCGCGGTCGCCGACCGCGCCGACACGGGAAGAGCGTCACAGATTGGGTTCGGACGATACGGCGCCAGCCTCTGAAGCAGCCGGGGACCGACATGCATCAGCCAATCGAAGTAGACGAGCACGTCGGTGCGGAAGGCCTCGACCAGATCGTTCGCAGGCTGCGTCGGGGGCAGGCGGGATGGCTGACCATGACGCCGGCCGACCGGGCCACCCTGTTGCGGGCGTGCCTGGACCGGATCCTGTCCGTCGCTCCCCGCTGGGCTGACCTCGGGTGCCGGGCCAAGGGCATCGACCCGGCATCGTCATTGGCCGGGGAGGAGTGGCTCGCCGGCCCGATGACGACGATGCGCGGATTCCGCCTGATGGCGGAGACCATGCGCGCGACCGGTTCGCCGGACTCGCGTGAGGTTCTGGCCGGTCCAGACGGGCGCTGCGTGATGCGGGTCTTCCCGTCGACGCTCTTCGAACGGCTGCTCTATCTGGGGATCCGGGGAGAGATCTGGCTCGAACCGGGCGCTCCACCGACACGGGGGTCGGCCTCGCGCGCGGCCAGGGCGGCGGGCGGGAACGGGCCGCGCGTGGGGCTGGTGCTCGGAGCCGGCAACGTGTCGTCTATCGCGCCGCTCGACGCGCTGACGATGCTGGTCGTGCACGACATCGCCGTCGTGCTGAAACTCAATCCCGTGAACGCGTACCTGCGGCCGGTGTTCGACGAGGCGCTGGCACCGCTGATCGAGGCGGATGTGCTGTCGATTGTCGAAGGCGGCGGCGACGTTGGAGCCCGGCTCGCGGCCCATCCGGGGATCGACCGCGTGCACCTGACCGGCTCGCGCCGGACCTACGACGCGCTGGTGTGGGGAGACTCCGAGGACGAACGCGAGGCGCGCAGGGCGGCAGGCACGCCGGTCGTGTCGAAGCCCGTGACGGCGGAACTCGGGTGCGTCACGCCCATCCTCGTCGTGCCGGGACGCTGGTCATCGTCGGACCTGCGGTTCCAGGCGCGCCACGTTGCCGCGATGGTGGCCCACAACGCGAGTTTCAACTGCGTCGCGGGCAAGGTGCTCGTCATGGCTCGAGGCTGGCCGCTGCGGGAGGCGTTTGCCGCCGAGGTCGAGGCGGCGCTGGCTCGGACCCCAGCCCGGGCCGCGTACTATCCCGGTGCCGCGGAGCGCTACGCGGTATTCCTGGCCCGCTATCCCCGGGCCCGGGCCGTGGGGCGCGCGCGCCTCGGGGCCGTGCCCTGGACGGTGATCCCGGAGGTCGCGCCGGCAGCCGGCGAGTTCGCGCTCGAGGAGGAGGCGTTCTGCGGCGTTCTCGCGACCGTGCTGCTCGACGCTGACGGTCCGGAGGACTTCCTGGACGCGGCAACCCTCTTTGCCAACTCGTCGATCGAGGGCACGCTGTCGTGCATGCTGCTCGTGGATTCGGCGACGCGCAGGCGAAGCCGGGACGCGGTGGAACGCGCGATCCGAGACCTCCGCTACGGCAGCATCGCGATCAACCTGTGGAGCGGAGTCGTTTTCGGCATTGGAACCACGACCTGGGGCGCGTACCCGGGCCACACACCCGCGGACATCGGTTCAGGCCTGGGCGTGGTCCACAACAGCTTCCTCTACGACCACCCCGAGAAATCCGTTGTCGAAGGGCCGTTCCGCATCTGGCCGACGCCAGTCTGGTTTGCCGATCACCGGAATCTGCTCGATGTCGGCCGGCGTTTGACGGCGTTCGAACACGCACCGTCGTGGCGTAAGGTGCCGGGGCTGCTGTGGGCGGCAATCAAGGGATAGGACAGAAGAAGAAGACAGAAGACAGAAGACAGAAGACAGACGACAGCAGACAGAAGAAGACAGGAGACAGAAGACAGAGGGGCGAGCGGCCGACCATCATTGCTTCGAGACTGAAGGGTCCAAGCGGACGACGAAACACGGTCACGAAACGGACATGATGAGATGCCGTGCGAGCGGCGGCAGGTCACCTTCCGCGCGGCGAATGCGACCCGCCGGCCGAGGGTGAATTCGCTCGGCGGGCGGGTCGGATCTGGTGCAATGAGGCGAGCGCCCCGCGCGGAGTCCGTTATTCTGTCTCCTGTCTTCTGTCTCCTGTCTTCTGACGAAGTCGACGTCCCTTCCAGTGTTCCATGCTCTTCGTGACTCCGAACAACCGGGCGAGGGCGTCGAAGGCGGCGAGCGGCAGCGCGCCCCTGAGCAGCGGCGTGACGCGCACGAGCCAAGGCGTCAGCAGCACCGGTCTGTCCGCCAACACGGCGTCAATGGCCATGCGGGCGAGGCGCGACGGCGCGAGCGGGCGCGTCAGTCGCGGGGCGGTGACGCCGTCGAACATTCCCGTGGAGACGAAGCTCGGGCAGACCGCGGTGACGTGCACGTGGGTGCGCCCGATCTCCCGCAGTTCGAGCCGCAACGACTCCGCAAGTCCGAGGACGGCCCACTTGGTCGATGCGTAGGTACTGCCGAACGGCAGCCCGACGAGGCTGGACGCGCTGGCCAGAAACACGAGGTGGGCGTCCGGGCGAGACAGGAGACCCGGAAGAAATACGTGCGTCATCGTCAGCACGCCCAGCGTGTTGACGCGGTACGTCGCCTCGTGGTGCGCGAGCGGGACGTCCAGAAACGCGCCGCCGTGGACGACGCCGGCATTGTTGATCAGCACGTCGATCTCGATGCCCTCGTCAGACAGGCGCCGGTGCAGGGCGCGAACCTGCGATTCGCTGGTCACGTCGACGCCCGCGTGAAGAGCGCGGCCGCCTGCCTTACGGACGAGCACGGCTGTGGCCTCCGCGCCGACCTCGTCCAGATCCGCGACGACGATGCGCGCGCCGCGGCGGGCGGCTTCCAGCGCGAGTTCACGCCCGATGCCGGACGCCGCCCCGGTGATGAGCACCGTCGTTCCCGCCAGCGTTCGCATGGCTGTCCTGCAATGCCTGCAGAGCCCTGTGCCCTGCTCCCTGGTCCCTCTACTATCTACTGTCTACCGTCTACTATCTACTGTCCTGCGGTACCTGCTCCCACTTCAGCTCCGAACCCCATGTGCTGTGCGGAATCGCGAAGATGACCAGCGTGACGAGCGCAGCGGCGATGATGGCACCCCGGGCTTCTCGCTTCCCGCGCATGGCCCAGAGGGCGTAGGCCCAGGCCACGGCCGCGAAGAGCGTCTTGTTGTCGGTGAGGTCCCAGCCGAAGGGAATGCCCGTCCACCAGTCGCCAAACGCGATCTCCTGCATCAGGGGCCCGAGGATGAACCCGCCGACGAACAGGAACCCCGTGCACCAGTACACGTCCCGGCGCACCTGGGGCGAACGCCAGATGGCGCCCAGGCCTGCCATGGTCGAGAAGAGCATCGCCAAAAACATGGCGGCGACGTGCGGGATGAGCACCGCTGCCGGGACCTCGTCACGGAACCGGGTGATGGCGGGGCGCTCCGGGAAGACGGTGACCTCGTTGCCGCGGTGCAGGCGTACCTGGTACTCGAGTTTGCCCGCGACTGGCTGGTGGGGGAGCGCCGTCTCGAGCCGGTCGCCGTGACGCTGCAACGGCAGCGCGGACCAGGCGTCGCTCGTTGGGTAGCGGCGCCAGGCGACCTCACCGGTGACGGTCTGGTCGGGCATGACGATTGTGACGGGCTGGTCACCGGGCCCGGCGTGCGTCCGGGTCAGACGCAGGCGGTGCTCGGTGCCCCCCAGTTCGACTGTGCCTCGGGCCGGATAAGTCGGGCCGGTCATCCGCTGATAGACCGCAGATGCCAGCGTGAGGACGATGGCGAGAACCCAGATCCAGCCGCGACGCTTCATAGATGCCTTCCGGTCAGGAGGTGTAAACTTCCATCATACCAGCGCATTCCGCCCCGGCGGCCATTGACTCGCGTTCAGGCGCGCGGTGCAGCGCCGCCCGTTGGGTCCAGTGCCCGCCCACCTTCGGCGGGCCCTGCCAGTCCGACGTCTCGATCCCGGGTCTCGGACCCCGGGGCCCGGGATCTTGACACGTTCCATCCCGCCCGTCATGATGAATGATTGTCAGCGCGGCGATTTCCCCGACTTGATGGGCCGCGCGGGCCGGAGAGACAACCCGGCCAGACATCTATCTAAGTCGCGGGCGGGCTCGCGACACTCAGGTCGGCGAGCCTTTCGTGTTTCTGGGGGCCGAAGCCCGTGCCGGTCCCCGGCCGAGGAGCAGGACGTCCATGGAGCAGTTGCCGTACACGGTTTCGTCTGAATCGGTGTCCGAAGGACACCCCGACAAGGTTTGCGACTACATCGCCGACTCGGTGCTCGACGCCTACATCGCGCAGGACCCCGAGAGTCACGTGGCCTGTGAGGTCATGTGCAAGAACAACTTCGTGATCCTCGGCGGGGAGATTTCCTCCAAGGGGCGCGTCCACTACGAGGAACTCGTCCGTGACGCCATCCGCGAGATCGGATACGTCGATCCGTCCGAGCCGTTCTGTGCCGACACCATCCACCTGCTCATCGGGATCAGCAAGCAGGCCGCGGAAATCGACCAGGGGGTGACCGCGGCCAAGAACAAGGAAGGGGAGCAGGGCGCCGGCGACCAGGGCATGATGTACGGATACGCGACAGACGAGACGCCGGAGCTCATGCCCATGCCGGTGTTCCTCGCCCATCACCTGACGCGCGGGCTCGCCGAGGACCGCAAGAGCGGCAAGGCCGCCTGGCTGCGGCCCGACGCCAAGTCGCAGGTATCCGTGGTCTACGAGGACGGCAGGCCCGTCCGCGTGTCGCACGTGCTCGTGTCCACCCAGCACACCCCGGACGTGAACCAGACGACGATCCGCGAGTACGTCGCCGGCGCACTGGCGCCGCGCGTGCTGGGCAAGTGGTTCGACAAGGACGTCCAGGTGCTGGTGAACCCGACGGGCAGCTTCGTGCAGGGCGGGCCGTCCGCCGACTGCGGCGTCACCGGCCGGAAGATTATCGTCGACACCTACGGCGGCGTGGGGCGTCACGGCGGCGGAGCCTTCAGCGGCAAGGACCCGTCGAAAGTCGATCGCACGGGCGCGTATTTCTGCCGGTTCGTCGCCCGTCAGGTGGTGAAGCAGGGCGTGGCGAAGAAGGCGGAGATCCAGGTGGCCTACGCCATCGGGATGGCCCAGCCGATATCCGTCAAGGTCGACACATTCGGGACGGGTGACGAGCGTGCAGCGGTGGACCTGGTCAGGAGCTTCGACTTCCGCCCGCGCGCGATCATCGAGCGTCTCGGACTGCTGAAGCCGATCTACCGGACGACGACGAACTACGGTCATTTCGGGAAGCCGGGACTGCCCTGGGAAGCGTAAGGACAGGGACCGGGGATCGGGGATCGGGTTCTGGCTCCTGACTCCTGATTCGTGTCCAGGACGCGCGAAGGGCGCCTGCAGACATACGCTGCAGGCGCCCTTCGTGTGTACGGCCGACAACCGGTGGAGACGGACTGCGGACTACTCCGAGCCGTCGATGAGCACGTTGTTCGGGGTGACCGGAACTTCGGCCATGTTGCCCCAGACGATGTTGTTCCCCCAGACGATGTTATTCCCCCAGACGATGTTGTTGCCCCAGACGATGTTATTCCCCCAGACGATGTTGTTGCCCCAGACGATGTTGTTGCCCCAGACGATGTTGTTGCCCCAGACCACGTTCTGGGCCCACGCCTCGGAGTTCGTCAGAATCGAGTTGCCCCAGACGACGTTGTTGCCCCAGACGATGTTGTTGGCCCAGAGCAGCGCCTCGCCGGTGAGGGAGGTGGTGACGGGATCGACCGTGGTGGTCAGCCAGTCCGAGCCGATGGGCGACGTCGTGTCGATGGCCGAGGCGAGTTGCATCGCGCCGATCGGATTGAGGCTGCCGACGCCCTGAGCCAGGCCCTCGATCGGCACGCCGGTGCCGTCGACGAGCGGGCTGGCGGTATACATGAGAATCGCCTTGATGGCGTTCGGCGTCAGCGGCGGTGCGTCCGGATGCGCATTCCGATGGGCCTCGATGACGAGAGCCGCCGCGCCGCTCACCACCCCGGCGGCCATGCTCGTGCCGCAGAGGGCGATGTATTTCCCGCCGCGCCGGAGCTTCAGGTACTTCTTGTACAGCGTGCCGTCCTTCGCCGCGGCACCCTTCAGAAGGTGGCCCGGGGCGGCGATGTCGGGCTTGGCAAAGGCGTCGTACCAGGACGGGCCCCGCGACGAGTAGACGGCAATCGAGTCGTCGGCCCTGGTGATCGTGTCCTTCGTGTCGACGGCTGCCACCGAGATCGCCGACGGCGAGTTGCCGGGAGAGAGGATGCCTGAGTAGCCCGACGCCGCGTCCACCTGCCCGTAGTTGCCGGCGGAGATGACCACCACGATGCCCGCCCGGGCGCACTCCTCGACGGCCTGGACCAGGGGATCGGTCTCGGCCGACTCGTAAATGGGATGCCCGAGCGACATGTTGAGGATGTCGATGCCGAGCGCGTCCTTGTTCGCGGCGGCGAACTCGAGCGCGGCCATGACCGCAGACGACGAGCCCTCGCCGCCGTCGCCGAGGACTTTCAGGCCGATCAGGCGCACGCCCGGCGCGACACCATGCGTCGTCGGGTCTTCAATTCCTGCGCCCGCGATCAGGCCGGCGATGTGGGTGCCGTGTCCGTGGGGGTCGAGCGGCGGTGTGGCAATGCCGCCTTTCGTGAAGTCGTAGAACGCGTACACCTGGGACGCGAGCTCGGATGCCGGGTCGATGCCGGTGTCCACGATCGCCACGCCCACGCCTGCGCCGGTCGCGGGAAGATCGTCTGCCAGGCCGAGTGCCGTGCGGAGCGAATAGGCTGGTCCCCCGCCGTCGGTTGTGGCGCTGAAGCCGCGGACGGGCGCGTCGACCGAGACGGACTCGATTCGCGGATCGTCCTCGAGCTTCTCCAGCAGTTTCGGGCTCACCTCGGCCAGAATGGCGTTCGTCCCGTAGTACTCGGCGTGGAAGATACCGCCCCGCTGGCGGAGCAACTGCTTGATGAGGTTGCGTTGGCCTCGCACCTTGCCGACGCGGATGATGACGCGTACGGGCGTCACCTCGTCGCGTTCGACGGCTCTTCTCAGAGCGACGTCGGCCTTGCGCTTGCGCTCGCCCTTGGCCTTTCCCTTCGGCGCCGCGACGCCTGAGGTGACCGTCAGGGCCAGGATGATGCACCCGCCCCAGATGAGCCGCCAGATCTTGCGGCCGGCCGGGCGTGGGGTCGAGCGGCGCCGCTCGGGGTGGAGTGTGTCGTTGGGGTCCATCGTTCCTCGTCCTCCGGTTGCCTGTGCCGACTGCTCCCGGCCGCGGCGTTGCGGGCGAGACAGCTGGCGCCGGGAAGAGAGCAAACGGCGGACCAGCGCGACGGGCCCAAGACACGCGGAATTCGGCAGGAATTCTGGCAGTGCGGGAGGACGGCGACGGTGCGGTGCCTCAGGATGCGGCACTGGGCCTCGGGAATGGACACGGAACCCAGGGACCTGGGACCGGGGACCGGTTATGGATGTCTCCGGTCCCCGTCATTCCCGCGGAAGCGGGAATCCAGTGGTCGCGCCGACTCCCGCCAGCTCGTTCCAGAGGCGGATGACCTGTTCGCGCAGCACGGCCGTGAACTCGGCGTAGCGGCGCTCGAGGCTGGCGGCCGAGATGACCTGGGATGAGAGCGGCTGGCCGAAACGCATCCGGCTCCGGGCCCGGCCCCAGGGTCTGAGCGACTCGATCTGGAAGCGGCGGGCGCGCGGCCACACTTCGTAGACGCCGTGGATGGCCACCGGGACGACAGGGACGCCGAGTTGCGTGGAGAGGATGGCGGCGCCCTTCTTGAAACGTCGCACGGTGCCATCCGGCGAGCGCTCGCCTTCCGGGAACAGCACCAGGATTCGTCGGTGGCGCAGACCGTAGGCGCCCGCCTGCATCGCCCGAACCAGATTCGCATCCGGATCGACCGGCACGACATTCATCTTGCCCGCGAGCCAGGCCATGAAGGGCGTATCGAAGTACTCGCTGGCGCCCACGAAGAACAGCCGCCGGAAGAGCCGGTAGGGCAGCGCGCTCACGAGAATGAAGGCATCCAGGTAACTCTGGTGGTTCGGGCTCAGCAGGAACGGTCCGTCGGCCGGGATGCGGTCGCGCCCCGACACGCGGAGGCCCATGAACAGCCAGGCGAACAGATAGGCAGCCTTCACCACGCAGAAGGCAAAGGGTGCGAAAAGGGGTCTGGGCTGCAGGATCGACCTGAGGATCGGGTCGTCCGGGTCCTCGGCCAGCAGGCGCGCCCAGGGATCGACGAGCGCGGCGGCGGGACCGGCGGCGGAGGACGCGACGGGCCGGACGGCCTCGACGATCTCGCGGACGGTGTAAATGCGTTGGGCGGCCTCGTCGGGCACGTCGCACGCGAACTGGTGTTCGAGGCTCGAGAGCAGTTCGACGCGCTCCATCGAGTCCAGCCCCAGATCAAGTTCGAGGTTCGCGCCCGGCACGACCGCGGTTCCGGGTTTGGCCGCGGCGCGGATGGTCGCCATCGCCCTGCTGACGTGCGGATCGGCAGCCCAGCGTTCGTCATCGTCGGTCCACGTGTCGGCCAGATCCGGCTGTTCGGTCCGCGACAGTCGTTCCCGATAGAGTCGCTCGATGGCGTGGCGTTTCAGCTTGCGGGTGGTGGTCCTGGGCAGGTCGTCGAGCCAGACGTCGAAGCTCAGCACCCGCTTGTGGTGCGGCAGCGCAATCGAGAGGCTTTCGATGTCGAATCGGATGATCTCGCGCGTGTTGACGATGCGGCGCTGCCGGATGACTTCCTGATCCGGGACGACGATCGCATGGAGGCGCTCGGCCGACGGCTCGCCCGGACGCGAGACCCCCAGCACGCAGACCTCTTTGATGAACGGCGAACGCGCGAGCTGCGCCTCGATCTCCTCCGGGTAGATGTTCTTGCCGGAGGCCAGCACGATGACCTCCTTCTTGCGCCCCGTGATGTGCAGGCGGCCGTCGCGATCCAGATAGCCCAGGTCACCAGAATGCAGCCAGCCGTCCCGCAGGGTCTCGGCGTTGGCATCCGGCCGGTTATAGTAGCCGGCCATCACGATGGGGCCCCTGATGAGGACCTCGCCGTCCTGATGCTCGCGTTCGCCCCGGTCGGGCTCGTCCTGGATCCGGATCTCGACGCCGGGCAGCGGCTGACCGGCCGACTCGATGTGCGGATCGCCCGGGCGCGTCACCGTCGCGGCGCCCGAGCATTCGGTGAGCCCGTACGCCTGGATGATATTGAATCCCATGCGGAACAGATCGCGGCCGATGACCGGATCGAAGCGCGAGCCTCCGGTGACGAGGATCCGCATCCGGGAGCCGAGGGCCTGGTGAACCTGCCTGAAAAGGGCGCGGCCCAGGTTGACGCCGAGCCTGGCGCGCAGCCAGCCGTTAAGCGTAAGGAGGCTCCGGAACGTGAGCCGGGTGAGGGGCCCCGAGGCGGCCACGCGCTCCGTGACCCGCTGGTGGAGGAGGTAGTAGAACTGCGGCACGACGCAGAAGGCCGTGATGCCCCGCTCCTGGAGGCCGCGCATCAGTTCCGACGTGTTGAGTGTCTCGAGAAAGACCACACGCGCGCCGACGGTCAGGGGGATGAGGAGGTTCGCGACCTGCGCCAGTGCGTGAAACAGGGGGAGCACACCGAGGATGGCGTCACGGTCGTCAATGGTGACAATCGTGAAGGCCGCGTCGCGTTCGGCGAGCAGGTTGCCGTGGGTCAGCACGACGCCCTTGGGATCGCTGGTCGTGCCGGACGTGTAGAGGATGACGGCGGAGTCCTCTTGGCGGGCCGGGCACGGTTCCCTCAGCGGGACCGCGTCCCGAACGTCGTCCAGGCTGGCGGAATCGGCCGTCTCGCCGGACGTCAGGACGAGAGCCGGCGGTGACGTCAGATCGGCCGCGGCTTCACGGGCCGTCCCGGCAAAGCGGGGCGATGCGAACAGCAGCCTGGCACCGCAGTCGGCGACGATGGTGCGAACCTGGGCGGGGCTGTAGTTCGTATCGAGCGGCACCGCGACGGCGCCGAGCCGCAGCACGCCGAGGTAGACGGCGAGCCAGCGGGCGTCGTTCTCCGCCAGAATGGCGCAGCGGTCTCCGGCGCGGCAGCCAAGGCGGACCGCCAGGGCGGCCACGCGCTCAGCCAACCCGAGCAGGTCGCGGTAGGACACGGCATCCACCGAATGGCGACGCTGCAATTCGACGGCCGTCTGGTCGGGTATCCGGGCGGCGGACTGGGCGAAATAGTCGAAGACGTTGTGCATGGGGCGTGGTATCGGATGATGATACCAGCGGAGTCCGGGATCCGGGATCCGGGATCCGGGATCCGGCAGCCGGGCGGGACAGGGAACCGGGGAAAGGATGCCGGCGCGCGGGGTGGGCGTGTTCGGACGATCTACAGCCGGGCGCTCACCGGGCGATTCTGTCGGGCGAGGTCTTGCGCATGGCCTTGTCGCGGTACATCCGACGATCCGCAATCTCGATCAGCTCCTCCGGTGTCTGGCCGTCGTCGGGGAAGGTCGAGGCCCCGATGCTGATGGCGAGCGGCGTGGGACGTCCGGGTGACGGCTCGAAGTGGACGCCGTCGACGGCCCGCTGCAGTTCCAATCGCCGGCGTTCGGCCTGGGCGGCGTCGCATTCGCCGAGCAGGATCACGAACTCGTCCCCCGCCAGCCGGGCGCAGACGTCGTAGGCGCGCAGGCTCGATCGCAGCACCTGGCTGACTTCCTTGAGGGCGCGGTCGCCCGCCTGGTGGCCGAACTCGTCGTTGATCTGCTTGAACCGGTCCATGTCGAGCATGAGCAGCGAGACCTGGCCGAGGTGCCGCTGGGCCCTCACCAGTTCGACCGGGAACTGGCGTTCGAAGAACCGCCGGTTCGGCAGGCCGGTGAGGGCGTCGGTGAGCGACTGCTCCTGCGTGCGCTCGAACAGGACGGCGTTGGCGATGACGGGCGCGGCCTGAGCCGAGACGCGTCCGAGGAAGCGGCGGTGGTCCGGGGAAAAGGCCTCACGGGCCGAGTGATAGACCGCGAGCGCGCCAATCAGTTCGCCATCGACATCGAGCCTGCCCACGAGCACGGACTGCAGGCGGCCGCCTCCATCGATCCGGGCGGCTGACGCCGGCGGGAGCAGCGCGGCCAGGCCCTCGATGGTGGATGCCGCCAGCGCCTTGATGCCGGCCTGGTCGGTGCCGGTCACGTACCGGCAGATGAAGAGTTCGGACTCCCGGTCGAAGAGGAAGAGGGCGCAGGACGAGACCGGCACGACGCGGACGATGCTCGAGGACACCAGGGCGAGGACGTCGGTCAGACGGAGGGCCGAGGTCAGCGCTTCGGTGATCTCGTGCAGCGTCTGCTCTTCGAGGTGCGCGACCGCAATGTCGTCGAGGGCGGACCCCGCAGGGGCGTCAGACTCGCGGTGGCTGACGGCGCGCGTGGCCGCGGAGTACGCTTCGCCCCCGTGGAGCTGGAACTCGAGGCTCGGCAGCACCTCGATGAAGCGCTCGACCGCGTGCGGATCGAGCGTCGAGCCGCCGTTCTCCCGCAGTGTGGCGATGGCCTCGGCGTACGGGCGGGCGGGCCGGTACGGGCGGTCGGTCAGCATCGACATGAAACAGTCGACGACGGCGATGACGCGCGCCCCGAGCGGGATTTCTTCTCCGCGCAGGCCGTTGGGGTAGCCTCGCCCGTCCCAGCGCTCGTGGTGGTGCAGGATGTAGGGCGCCACCGGGTACGGGAAGGGCACCGACTGGATGATCTCGGCTCCGACGCGCGGGTGGATCTTGATGCGCTCGAATTCCTCGTCGTTGAGCTTGCCCGATTTCGCCAGGATGTGTTCGGGCACGGCGAGGTTGCCGATGTCGTGCAGCAGTGTGGCGGTGGCGACCCCTCGGATTTCGGCATCGCTCATACCGAGCGCCCTGGCGAGTCCTTCCGCGTACACCTGCATCCGGCGCCCGTGACTCCTGGAGGTCCGGTCCTTGGCCTCGATGGCCTGGGCGAGCGCTTCGATGGTCGCGAGCTGGACGTCGGAGAGTTCCTTGACCTGGCGCTGTTCCTCGGCAATCCGGGCCGCGTACGTCCGGTAGCTGCGATAGGTCAGATAGGCCGGCAGACCGAAGGCCAGCGCGGTTCCGTACTGGCCGTGCTGTACGACGATGATGCCGAGCGCGGCCACCGCGGCGCCGATGAAGTAGGTTGGCGAACTCCAGAGGAAATTCCGGCTCCAGATGCGGGCGAACGACTGGCGGGACGCCAGGGCCACGGCCGTGGCTACCAGCGTGGTGTTCACCACGAAGTACAGCGTGGCCGTAGTCGCGGCCGACGCGAGTTGTGCGGTGACCGTTTGCCCGAGGCCCTGGGCCAGCAGCGTCCACAGCAGGCCCGCCGCCACCACCGTGATGACGAGCGACGCCATGCTGAACAGTGTCTGGTGCGCCGGGTTGGGTTCCTTGCTCCTGAACGTGCACTGGCTCCAGGCCGAAACGGCGGCAATGGGCGCGGTGCCCCAGGGGCCGAGAACCATCAGGCTGGCGAAGCTGAGGATGTACGACAGGGAAAGCGTGGACCCGCCCTGCGTCAGCGGCAGGGTGATCTTCACGGCCGACGCGAGGACGGCCGCGGCCAGGAAGCCGCCGAACAGCGGCCACTGGCCCATCGGAAATCGCGCGAAGCCGACGGCGAGCAGGGCCGCGCCGCCGGTGCAGACGACCAGCACGTAGATCCGCAGCGGCCAGGCCAGGGCGCGCCAGCCGAGTGGGGCTGTCAGGGGGTTTCCCGTACCGTGGTTGAGCGTCAGGCCGGCCATGGCGCCCCCTCGGTCTGGGGAAGAACAGCAGTCCGTGCACGTTCGCTGGCACCATGCTGCCGTTCTGTGTCGATCCTGCGCCTGGCCACCGACAGCAGCGCCCAGAGCTGGTCGCCGTCGTGGGGTGAGCACGCGAACCCGAGCGAGATCGCCGTAGCGGTTCCGCGGCGAACCGCTTCGCCGCCGGCCGCCAGGGCGGCTTGGATGCGGTCCACGATGAGCTGACCGGCACCCGCGTCGCAGTCAGGCATCACGACCACGAGTTCCCGGTCGCTGGGCCGGAACACGAGATCGGCGACGCGCGTGGCCTGGGTGATCGCGACCGCTGCGTGGGCCATGACGTCGTCATCACCGTCCGCTGTGAGGCAGAGCACGCCCAGGGGCCGTCCCGGCCACAGGTGGCAGAGAGACTCGTGCCGAAGCAGAACGGCGAGGGCCTGCTCGTGTGCGTGGTGCGCGTGCGGAGGTCCCGCAGGCGGGCGCACCGCGGCGTGGCGCGCGATGAGATCGGCCACCGACGGGGTCAGCAGCTCCAGCGCCAGCCGCTGTTCGTCCGAGAACGCTCCGGCCTGGATCGAGTAAAGCGTCACGGCACCGATCGCGCGGCCCGCGGAGATCAGCGGGACGGCCAGCACGCTGCGGTGGCGGGGACTGAGGTGCGTGCTGGCCTCACCGAGATCGAGCGCCGCGTCGGCGTTGATGACGGCACGGCGCTGGGCGGTCACCCAGCCGCTCACACCCTGCCCCACCGGGATCGTGAGGCCGTCCGTCAGCGCCTCGCCGAAGCCGGACGCGCACAGGACCCGCAGGTCGTCCGAGGAGTCCTCGCGAACGTAGAAGACCACGAGGGACGCCGGGGCCAGTCGACGCACGTGCCGGCTCACGGCGTCGCAGAGGTCGTCGACAGGCGCGTCCTGCGGCAGACGTTCGAGATCCTCGTAGAGCCGGAGCAGCGTGTTCGTGGCGTGGAGGCGCAGCTCGAGCGACAGCGTCGTCGAATCCGGCTCGACCAGGCGCATGTCACGGGCGGCGCTGGCCACGCGCTCCATGACGTCCGGCAGCGGGTCCGGCACCTCCTCGGCCTCGATGGCGTCCTGGATGTCCTCGAAGGCGTCGACGATGTCCGGGTCGTACATCGTGCCCCGGCGTTCGCGCACGATGGCCATGGCCTCGTCGGGGCTGAGGGCCCGGCGGTACGGGCGGTGCGAGCGCAGGGCGTCGTAACAGTCGACCACGGCCAGGATGCGCGCGCCGATGGGAATCGCGGTGCCGGCCAGGCCGTCCGGGTACCCGGTGCCGTCCCAGTTCTCGTGGTGGTGGCGCACGATCGGGACGACGGGGTACGGGAACGCGACGGCCGAGAGCAGGTCCGCGCCTAGCGGTGCGTGCATCTTCATCCGGTCGTACTCGGCCTCGCTGAGCTTGCCCGGCTTGTTGAGGATGTGTTCGGGGACCGCCAGCTTGCCGATGTCGTGCAGCAGCGACGCCGCTTCGATCGCCTTGACCTGCTGGGGTTCCGTCACGCCCAGCCGTTGCGCCAGCGTCAGTGAGAACGCCTGGACCCGCCGCACGTGGCCGTGCGTGACCTGGTCTTTCGCGTCCACGGCCATGGCGAGCGTTTCGACGACCTTGAGGTAGAGGCGGTTCACTTCGCCGAGGTGGGTGTTCTCGTCCTCGAGGCGCCCCATCGACGACCGGAAGGTGAAATACGAGAGGACGATGAGGGGCGCGATGAGCAGGAGCGCGCCGAACAGGCTCCCCCCGTAGTTGACCGCGACGACCGTGGCGATGGACGCGCAGGCGAAGTAGTTCAGCGACACCCACACGAAATACTTCCGCATCAGGTCGGACGCGCGGCGGCCGGATTCCGTGGCGACGGCCACGGCGTTGAGGCCGCTGTTCATCAGGAAGTACACCACGGCCAGGACCATGGCCGGGATGCCGACCTGCAGCAAGTCGCCCTGCCCGCCACCGAGCGGCGATCGGCGTACGGCCTCGTAGGCCGCCGCCGCGACCCACATCGACAGCGCCGGCTCGGCCATGTTGAAGGCCGCGTGCCTGGACTGGCGGTGCCGGCGGACGAGCGAGACGATCAGCCCGTCGACCGCGACGGTGACCACCGCTGGCGCGCCGCCGTACAGAAGCACCAGGCTGAAGAGAAACACCTCGGAGATCGACAGCGTGGCGTTGACGGTGGGGACCTTGACCGCGAAGAAGCCGCTGGCGATGGTGAGCACCGCCAGGACCGTCCACGACCAGTCGGTGGACGGCTCGGAGACGAGGGTCAGCAGCGCGTGGCCCAGCGCCAGCGAGCCCGTCAGGAAGACGAGCGCGACGAAGGCGCGGTGCGCGGCCGACAGTCTCCGGGTACCAGGTGTCATGCGCGGTGCTCGGGGGCGAGCTGGAACTCGCCGATCTTGCGGTAGAGCGTTTCGCGGCTGATGTCGAGCACGCTCGCCGCGCGCTTCTTGTTCCAGTTCAGGGCGTTGAGCACGCGGCGGATGTGATCCCGTTCGATTTCCCGCAGCGGCACGAGGACGGAACTGTCGGACCTCGTGACCGGCGCGACCGGATGCAGGAACTGCAGGTCGCGGCCGTGCACCACGCCGTCGTGGGCCGAGAGCGCCGCCCGCGAGATCGTCGTCTCCAGCTCGCGGATGTTGCCCGGCCACGGATACGCCAGCAGCAGGTCCAGCGCGTCGGGGGAGAGTTGCCGCGCGTCCAGCGGAAGGCCGTGGGCCGCGCAGTACCGGGAGAGGAAGCGCTCGGCCAGGACCGGAATGTCGGACGGCCGCTCGCGCAGCGCGGGCAGCCGGATCGTGAACGCGTTCACGCGGTAGTACAGATCTTCGCGGAACGTGCCTTCGCCGACCAGCGACTCCAGCGGCCGGTTCGTCGCGCAGATGAGCCTGAAGTCGACCTCGATGCTGGTCCGACCGCCCAGGCGCTCGACACGGTGCTCTTCGACGACGCGAAGGAGCTTGGCCTGAGCGAGCGGCGAGAGGTCGCCCACCTCGTCGAGAAACAAGGTGCCGTGGTTCGCCAGTTCGATGCGGCCGGGCTTGCGCTCGTAAGCGCCCGTAAAGGCGCCGCGCTCGTAGCCGAACACTTCCGACTCAAACAGCGTGTCCGGGAGGGCCGCGCAGTTGACCGCCTGGAAGGTCTCCTGGTGGCGCGAGCTCAGCTCGTGAATGATACGCGCGACGACTTCCTTGCCCGATCCGGTCGGGCCGAGAATCAGAACCGACAGGTCCGTCTTGGCCACCGTCCGCATCGACTCGAAGACGATCATCATCTTCTCGTCGCGGCCGATCATGTCGCGGAACCGCTGCACCGTCGGGGACCGATCCTCGATCGAGTCGTCGCCGTTGTCGGCCAGGAAGTCGTCGAGCAGGCGGGCGAACTCAGGGTCGGGAGGACGGACGAGCTGGAAGCGGGCGGGCGGCCCGCCGTGCACCTGCACCGTGCCGGCGCTGACCAGTTCGCGGAGACAGTTCTCCACGTCCATCCTGATGCGTCCGAAGGTCTGCATCAGCGACTCGAGTTCGAACGACTCGTGCGGCCGCGCGCCGAGGTACCGCAGGAGCCCCGCGCGCAGCGGCGACTGCACCAGCGCCTTGAAGCGGTTTCGCGCGCCCGCCGAAACGCGGGCCGAGTCGATCGAGGTGATGGGGCCGACGCCCGGCGGTGTGGTAGCCCGGTTGAGCATGGCAGTGTCCTCTCGCGCGCGTGCCCCGGGGGCTGCCGAGGGGACGCGTGCGTCACGATTCCTGCCGGGTCTGTCTCAATAGGCGTGCCAGGCGTCCCGGAGGTGGACAGGTGCCTGAAAACTGAGCAAAAACGCCGATCGTGGCTGTGTGAAGACGAGGCAACCCCACACGCCGTGTGGCTGGGATCGAGACCCGGCTCCACAAAATGTGAGGGAAGGGAGCCTGGAGCAGGAGAGGCGCCGTCGGGACCGGGGACCAGGGACCGGGGATCCGTTACGGATGTCCCCAGTCCCAGTTCCCCGATCCCGCGCGGGACATGAACCGGGCCTACCGCTTGACCGGGTACGGCGGCGGCGGCGCGATCTTCGTCGGGTTCTTCTT
>CAYZYG010000001.1:62491-134190 GCA_964481395.1 uncultured Vicinamibacterales bacterium | reverse complement strand
CCTACCGCTTGACCGGGTACGGCGGCGGCGGCGCGATCTTCGTCGGGTTCTTCTTCAGCAGGTCGAGGATGACCTCGATGGCCTTGTCGAGCTGCTGATCCTCTCCCGCGAACTCCTTCGCCGGGTCGTTGTCGACGACGATGTCCGGCTCGACGCCGACGCCTTCGATGATCCAGCCCGTCCCGGCAACGTCGTACTGCGAGAACTCAGGCCGGTTGAGCACGCCGCCGTCGAGCAGCGGCAGCGCGCCGCGGATGCCGACCACGCCGCCCCAGGTGCGCTTGCCGATGACCGGGCCCAGCTTGTAGTACTTGAAGCGGTAGGCGAAGATGTCGCCGTCCGAGGCTGAGAACTCGTCCGCGAGCGCGACCTTCGGACCCATGATCAACCCGCCCGGGTCAGTCGTCTGGCCTGCGTTGCGCGGCGAGTCGATGAAGACCGGCTGACGCTGCAGGCGTTCGATGATGTGCGGCGAGACGTTGCCGCCGCCGTTGCTGCGGACGTCGATGATGACCGCTTCCTTGCCGAACTGCGGATAGTACTGGCGGGCGAACTCGTTGAGGCCGTTCACCCCCATGTCGGGGATGTGGACGTAGCCCACGCGGCCTCCTGTGGCCTTCGACACTTTCTCGCGGTTCTCTTCGATCCAGTTGAAGTAGTAGAGGGGCAGCTCGTTGTCGAGCGGCACCACGACCGTGTCTCGGCTGCCAGCGGTCGCGGCCGTGGCGTTGACGGAGAGCGTGACCTGCTTGCCGGCCTTGTCGATCAGCGACTCGTAGAAGTCGGGCATCGTGCTGGTCGATCGGCCGTCCACCGCGAGGATGAAGTCGCCTTCCTTGACGTTGACGCCGATCTCGGTCAGCGGCGACCGCTTCTCGCGGGTCCAGTTCTCGCCTTTCAGGATGCGCGTGACCTTGTAGTAGCCCGAGGCCGGGTCACGGTCGATCTGTGCGCCGAGGAGCCCCAGCGGGATCCGCTCCGGCTGCGGCAGGTCGCCGCCGCCCACGTAGGCGTGGCCGACGTTCAGCTCCGAGATCATCTCGCCGATGACGTAGGTGAGGTCGGCGCGGTGGTTGACGTGCGCGACCAGGGGCTCGTAGGCCTTTCGCACCGCCGGCCAGTCGAGGCCGTGCATGTTCGGCGCGTAGAAGAAGTCGCGCATCTGGCGCCACGACTCGTTGAACATCTGCCGCCACTCGGCGTGGCGGTCGAGCGCGACCTTCATGTCGCCGAGGTTCAGCGTGTCCCGGAGCTCGATCCGGCCGCCGGGCAGGTCGATGATCCCGTAGGCGTCCTGGCGGCTGACGATCATCTTCTTGCCGTCGGCCGAGATCTCGAAGCCGCCGTACGGTCCGAGGTTCGTTTCCTCCTTCTTCTCGAGGTCGTACACGCAGAGGTTCGGGGCCGTGTCGCGGCTGCCCATGCGGACGTAGAACACCTTCGATCCGACCGAGACGATGTTGCGGTAGCCGGATGGGGGCGTGGGGAGGACGCCGATGCGCGACTGAAGGCCGTCGAGATCCACCTTCATGGCCGGGGCGGCGTCCGCCGGCTTTGCCTCGGGCTTGGCCGCCGGAGTGGCCGCCGGCTTGTCACCCGGCTTGGCCGCCGCCTCGGCGGGCTTGTCCGCGGGTTTCTCGGCCGGCTTCGCCTCTTCCTTGATCTTGACCTCGTCGCTCTTCGGCTCGAAGGGGTTCTTCGTGTCCTTCGCCAGGGCCACGAAGTGGATGCGGGCCATGTCGAGGTAGATGTGGTTCCACTCGGTCTGGCCGTAGCGCGGCGCGAACGACCGGTCGGACGAGAAGTACAGGTACTTCCCGTCGGCGCTGAACGCCGGGGCCGAGGAGTCGTACCAGCCGTCGGTGACCGGGGTCGTCTGCTTCGACTCGAGGGAGTAGAGGTAGACCGTGCCCAGTTGCTTCTCCTCCGGCTTCGCGAAGGCCACCCACGTGCTGTCGGGCGACCAGGCGTAATCCGTGATCTCGAAGGCCTTGGCCTCGCCGACCGGCGTGATGACCTTCGTGTCGATGTCGACGTACTGCAGGCGCTGCTTGCGGTCCGACCACAGCAGCTTCTTCGAGTCGGGCGACCAGATCGGCTGGTACTTGTAGACGTCTCCGCCCTTCGTCACCTGCACCGCCGCGGACTTCCCGTCCTGGGCCTGGATGTAGATCTCGTCCTCACCCGTGGCGTCGGAGATGTACGAGATCCAGCGGCCGTCGGGCGACCACTTCGAGTTGCGCTCGTGGACGCCGGGCGTGCGGGTCAGGTTGCGCGTGGGGCCGGTCTTGGCGGGGACCGTGAAGACGTCACCGCGGGATCCGAACAGGGCCCGGCTGCCATCCGGGGCGATCTCGTAGTTCGTGATGCTCTTGCTGACGTCGACCCAGCCCTGGCGGCCGCTGTCGAAGTCTTCGTTGATGACGACGGGAATCTTCTCGCTCTTCTCGCTCGCGAGATCGAGCTTGTAGACGTAGCCGCCGTTCTCGAAGACCAGGGCCTTGTCGCCCATCGACGGGAACTTGCAGTCGTAGTCCTTGAAGCTCGTCAACTGCTTCGTCTGCTTCGTGCCCAGGTCGTAGACGTAGACGTTCATCCGCTTGTCGCGGTCGGAGAGGAAGTAGACCTTGTTCCCCGACCACATCGGGATGATGTCCTGCGCCTCGTTGTTCGTGACGTTCGTCGTCTGCTTCGTCGCGAAGTCGTAGATCCACACATCGTCGGCCTGGCCGCCGCGGTAGCGCTTCCAGGTGCGGAACTCGCGGAAGACGCGGTTATAGGCGAGCTTCGTGCCGTCGGGGGAAAAGGCGCCGAACCCGCCGCGGGGCAGGGGCAGCATGTCGGGAGCGCCGCCCTTCGTCGACGCGAGGTAGAGCTGGCCGCGGAAGTCGTTCCACTCGGCGCGGCGCGAGCGGAAGAGGATGTGCTCCTGGTCCTTCCAGCCCATGACGATGTTGTTCGGGCCCATGCGGTCCGAGACGTCGTCTCTCCCGAGCGTCGCGGTGATGGTGAGGCGTTTCGGGATGCCGCCCTCGGCCGGCATCAGATAGACCTCCGTGTTGCCGTCGTACTGGGCCGTGAAGGCGATCTGCTTTCCGTCCGGGGAGAAGCGGGGGAACATCTCGAAGCCGATGTCGCTGGTGAGGCGGCGGGCGACGCCGCCCGTGGCCGGGACCGTGAAGAGGTCGCCGGCGTAGGTGAAGACGACCTGGTTGCCGTGGATGGCGGGGAAGCGCAGCAGGCGTGCTTCCTGGCCGGCCGGCGTCTGGGCTTCGTGAGCCGTGCCGGCGAGAACGAGGAACAGCAGAACGAGGATCGACGCGCGTTTCATGAACGAACTCCTTGGGGTCGATGCGGGGGTCGGCCCGCCTTGGGCGGACCATCCTGTCATTCTAGCCTCTCAAGCCACCCATTCCGTTGCCGCGTTTCCTGACATACAACGCCTGTTGAGGATCGAGGCCTCGCACGCGTCTTCACCGGCCTATTCTGAGGTCGCGGGACCCCCGTTTGGCGTGATTTGACGCGTCAAGTCGTCGCCTGACGCCCCTCGAATCGGGCCGATCCGGTATTCCCCTTGCTTGTGCCCATGATCGCGACACGCCCGCGGGCGTCCGGAGCCACATTCCTCGCAGCCTGTGAGCCTCCCGTGATCGACCGCGCCCCTGCGTGATCCGCTGTGCACTGGGGTGGCCTCGGGGGCGCCGTGCGCGTTGACGCGCACGGTGCCTCCTCCCTGACTGAAAGCCGGCTGCCCGGGCGCAGTCGTCAGGACGATGTGGTCGTGTGCACCTGCGCCGGCCTCCTTAAGGGGGCGCCGCGCGCCTGCGAGCGGCAGCATGCCCGCTCACGTCCGTGGAGGCCATCTCAAAGGAGTGCGTATGGACAAGAGGAGAATCGTGACGCGGATACTCATGCTGCTGGCCGTGCTGGCGCTGGTTGGCAGCCAGCCAGCACCAACGCTCGCAGACCCGCCGCCTGGGCCGTACTTCCAGGGGTTCGAGACTGATACCGCCGGTTGGTTCAGTGCAGTTCGGGTGGAGAGTGGTTCAGGCGGAATTGCCTCCCGGTCAGATTCCTACCACGCAGAGGTGTACGGCAGCGCGTACACTTACTGGGGCGGCAAGGGCTTTGTGTTTCCGCCGAATGGTTACGTGACGCGACTCGCAGTCTACCTTGACGTCAGCGGGGGTTACGCAAACGACAAGCGGTTTGACTACACGTCTGCCATTAGCGGCACCACCGACGTTCACCGACGCGACTTCGTGTTTAACGTCGGGTTTTACAACGATGGAACAGGCCCAGCCCCAGGAACCAATCGCTTCATCGTCTCGGCTTCGAACAACGCCGGTCGAGGCAACAGTTATCCGAAGAACCCTGGCAGGAACCCGATCGCTCTGGCCGCAACAGGGTGGTACGTCTTCCAGCACCACTTCTATGACCGTGGCGACGGCGTGCTGGCGGTAACCATGAGCGTGATCGACCCGAACGAAGTGACTGTGGGTTCCTGGACGCTCTGTAACGACAACGTCAATGCTCCGGGCGGCGCGGACACGATCGGGACGAACGTAGGGGGAAACCGCTATGGTTGGCTAGCCAACGTGGAGTTCTCGTTCCTAGCCATCGACGACTCCGAACGCGTCGGCCTCGAGGCGAACACCGAAACCGTCAGCAATGTCGACCCGAAGGGCTGGGCGTTCGGCAACGACACCCACGCCGGCGTCTCCAGTGGGGCGTTCGAACTAGGGCCCGCCGTCCCGCCGTTGGGACAGGGAAGTGTCCGCCTTGAGGTCGGAGACACGACGGGAGGGTACCTAATCTGGAGGGCATATCCCGGGACAGCGCTGTCAGACATAACCAGTCTCTCGTATTCAACCTATAGGGAGTCGGGCGACCCAGCCTACGCCCCGGCGCTCCAATTCAACGTGGACTATGACCTGACGGACGGGACCACCAACTTTCAGGGGCGACTGGTGTTCGAACCCTACTACACCCAGACTGTCGCCACCGGGACGTGGCAGATGTGGAACGCACTGTCTGGGAAATGGTGGGCGACCAGGGCTCCCGGCAACGCCATCTGCTCGATGGCTGCGCCATGCACCTGGTCGCAGGTGCGGGCTGCGTTCCCTCGGGCGGGTATCCACGCCACGCTTGGCGCGGTTCTCTTCAAGGTCGGATCGGGCTGGGGCCCGACCGTAGCCTACGTCGACGCATTCACGATTGGGACATCGGCTGGCATCACGACCTACAACTTCGAGTTCGTTGATGCGACGCCGCCGACGATCAGCCAGTGCGCCCCAACGCAGTCGGCCTACGCCGACGGAAGTGGGACCGCCACGGTTCCAGATTTTACCGCCAGCGTCACTGCGACGGACGACGTGACCGATGAGGCCAACCTCCTGATCACCCAGGCGCCGCTGGCTGGGACACTCCTCGGTGTCGGCGTCCATCCGGTGACCATCACGGTTGCCGATGAAGCCGGGAACGAGGAAACCTGCTCGACGAGATTCACGGTTCTCGGTGTGCAGGACGCGAAGGCCAGTATCCTGACGAATCTGCAGACCCTGCGCGCGACCGTAACTGACCGGGAGGATGGCCGCCGGCTCGACCAGGCTATCGCCCAACTGAAGCAGTCCCTCCACCCATCGCTCTGGGACGACCCGCTGCACCCCGACCCCAAGAAGGGGAGTCGGGTGTTCCAGGAGGAGAAGGACACCGTCATCAAGCTGATCGCGATCGTCCGTGACCGGAAGAGCATGATCGACGACGATATCATTCGGGGCTTCATCAATCGCATCGTCGCAGCAGACCGTCTGCTGGCAACCGTTGCAATCAGCGATGCGCAGGGCGGGAATCCCAAGGAACTGGCGAAAGCGAACCGGGAACTGCTGAAGGGCGACGAACGGGCTGCCGATGACAGGTTCACGAGTGCGATCGAGCACTACCGGAACGCCTGGAAGCACGCCCTCCATGCGTCGAAGAAGCTCAACGAACACTGCGTCGATCGCGACGATCCGGAGGACGACGACCCGCGCGGGCACTGGAAGCGGCGGTAGGAACCGACGCCCGATCGGGCTGAACTGACAGCCGCGGGCGGCGTTCGGCGCCGCCCGCGGCGGCTATTTTCGGCGGCGTCCCTGGACAGACGGCGATCCGGGGCACATATTGTTGGGGTCCCTACAGGCGCATCGGTTCAGGCCCTTTCGCAAGGGCTTCGTCCCTTCGTCGCTCCAGTCGACGGCTGGAGCGGTATCGAGGAATTCGGGTAACGTCCACAAAGGGGGAGCCGTATGAAGCGAAGCAGCTTGGTTCTACTTGCAGCACTGGCAATTGGCGGACTTCTGGCCGGGGCCCAAGATGCTGCAGCCCAGTGCACCACGATTCAAAGCGGGCAGTTGCTCACGTCGGCGGGCGACGTCATCCAGACCGGCTACGACCAGTGGGGCTACAACTACCAAGCCCACTTGTTCAACGGCACCTATTGCGATGCGTACCGAGACGCAGCTTGGTGCCAGCCCTACAAAGACGACGAACTGCAGATGAAGTGGAACGACGCCTGGTTGAGCAACAAGGACTGTGACGGAGACGGCCTCCTCGACCGCCACTTCGGCTTCACTAGCTACATTGGTTCCGGAGCGTGGCTGACGAATCACCAGGCTGGCGTGTGTCTTGATGCCAAAGGAAAGAAGCGCCGCTGGACCTACTTCGTGAAGATCGTCGCTGCTCCGGCGGATGCTTCCAACGTCGGCGGAACTTGGTATGCGTCGGATGGGAGCGAGATCGGGCCGGTGATCTGGGGTGAATTTGCCATCATCCAGGACGTATCGAACGATCCCTGTTCTGGTATTCATGGTCTGCAGTACCTGAGTCCCTACAGCGCTGGCTTCGGGAAGTTCTCGCCTCGGCGGTGACGCCGACGGAGCGAGTGTTTCTGGTCGGAGTCAGGGGAACGACAATACGATTCGTCTCGGAACGGGGCCGTGGGTGTCGGCGCCACCCGCGGCCTACTCGTGCCTACGCTTCCGGGGCGTCCCCGTCCCGAGCCCGGCTTGGAACCGCCTTCCAGCGACTCTTCGAGTCGCGTCCCTCCGTCGCCGTCCTCCGCCTTGTGATCTGACGTCCCTTCGGATAGAGTGACTCCGGGCAAGCCAGTTCCATCCACGGCCTGCGAGGTCCTCGGCAGCAGTCTTCCGGCTGCAGTGTGCTCATTCGGGCCGCCTGCAGCATGACGCGGGCGCGAGAGACCAGGCAGCTTGGCCTGAAGTCTGCCGGTGCGCATGGTGCGTCCGGCGAGGGCGACCTGCGGGTCGTTTTTGTAAGGAGGAGACAGTGAAGAAAAGTGCCCCCTGGATTACGGCAATGTGTCTGTTCGTTGGCGTCGCTGGTGTGGCGAATGCGCAGACGGGTTCGCCGGTGTTCGACAGCGTGCCGACTCCCGTGCCGCCGAATGTTCCGAGTCTGGGTTACCAGGCGACGTCGACAGCGGAATGGGGAGACCACATTGCCCTTGATGGTTCCCACCGCCGGGCGGGTAGTGCCACCGTCCTGATGAGTAACTGGGCGCTCCACAGTACCTATCCGTGGATGGACGCGGCCGGCTACGTGCATCCGATCACGCTCAACATCTACGCCGTTGACAACAGCGGAACGACGCCGGCGGCGGGGCCACTGCTGGGAACCTTGACCCAGAACTTCCTGATTCCGTGGCGGCCTGAGGCCAGTCCGGACTGCACGGGCAACCGGTGGAAGTCACCGACCGATGGAGAGTGTTACAGCGGCTTCGCCTTCGAGATTGGCTTCGACCTTCGGAGTCTCGCGTTGGACTTGCCTGACGAACTGATCTTCGGGGTCGCGTACAATACGAATACGTGGGGGTATTCTCCGATTGGACTTCCTGGGCCGTACGAGTCCTTGAACGTCGGCACCTCCAACGTGGGCAACGTCGGGGTGGCCCCTTCCATCGGTACTGACGTCGATCCGGACGTGACCTTCTGGAACACGAGCCACGCTGGCTTCTACAGTGACGGGGGCGCGGGCGGCGTTGGGACCTTCCGTGCCGATACAGGCTGGACCGGCTATCAGCCGGCGGTGCAGTTCACGGCTTTTTCAGTGGCACTGACGAAGGACGCCTGCAAGGCCAACGGATGGAAGTCGCTGTCCAGGGCCAACGGCACTTCCTTCAAGAACCAGGGCGCGTGCGTGTCGTACGTGAACACCGGGAAGTAGGCGAGGTCGCCAGGCGCGTGAAAGCGTGAGGCCGCAGGTGGCGTGGCGCTGCCTGCGGCCTTTGTGCCTCTGGATTCCCGCCTTCGCGGGAATGACGGTGTCTTTCGCGGGGATGACGAAGAGCGCTTGTGCTGGATTCCCGCTTTCGCGGGAATGACGGAGAGAATGTGCACCGGGCAAAGCGCGCCCTGCCTTGCCCGAATCCCGAATCCCGACTCCCGGCTCAGAACCGATCCCCGGTCCCCGGCCCCCGGTCCCTGTCTTCTGGCGAGCCCCCGGCCCGCCTCAGATCAAATCCCTCAAGTACTTCCGGTGTTGCAGGCGGCGCCGCTGCTGAACGACCCGCCGTACCCGCCCGTCGAGGCCATCCCGAACGTGGAGTACTGCTTCTCGAGCTCGGGGCTGGAACACTTCGGGCACGCCTCGGGCCGGCGTGACCCGATCACGAGCGCTTCGAAGCGGTGGCCGCATTCCTGGCACTGATACTCGTAGAGAGGCATGATGGCTCCGGCGACAAGAAATCCCTATCAATATGACACACGAACGGGGCCGGAGGTTACGGGCCGGGCGGCCATGTCGTAAACCGTCCGGCTGACCGCAGACCGGACACGCACCGGCGAGGCCCGGAGGCCTGCCATGCTAGAGTGAGAGGGCCGTACGGCGGACGGTCACACGCGGCCCCGCGCTCCCGGTCCCGTCGCCCCCGAGAGTCCCGAGAGAGGTGGTGCCGCCGGCCGGGGGGCACGCGAGGCAGCCCCGTCCCCTGACGCCTGACGCCTGACGCCTGATGCCTGTCGCCTGTCGCCTGTCGCCTGTCGCCTGTCGCCTAGTAGGAAGCACCCAATGAACTTCCGCACCATCATCGAACCCTTCCGCATCAAGTCGGTCGAAGCCGTCAAGTTCACGACCCGCGACGGCCGGGAGGCCGCGCTGAAGGCCGCCGGGTACAACGTGTTCCGCCTGCACGCCGAGGACGTGCTCATCGACCTGTTGACAGACTCGGGTACGGGCGCGATGTCGGCTGCCCAGTGGAGCGCGATCATGCAGGCCGACGAGTCGTACGCCGGCAGCCGGTCGTTCTACCGCTTCGAGTCGGTGGTGAAGGACATCACCGGGTTCCGCCACGTCATCCCGACGCACCAGGGACGGGCCGCCGAACGCATCCTTTTCCACACGGTGCTGCACAAGGGCCAGATCGTCCCCAACAACAACCACTTCGACACGACGCGCGCCAACGTCGAAGTGGAGGAGGCCGAGGCCCTCGACCTGGTCATCCCCGAGGGACGCGTTCCGCACGTCATCCATCCCTTCAAGGGGAACGTGAATCTCGACGCGCTGGAGCGCCTGCTGGCGGAGAAGGGCGACCGCGTGCCGCTGGTCATGGTGACCGTGACCAACAACTCGGGAGGCGGCCAGCCGGTGTCGCTCGAGAACCTGCGGGGCGTCCGCGCGCTCTGCGACAGGTACGGCAAACCGTTCTTCCTCGATGCCTGCCGGTTCGCCGAGAACGCGTGGTTCATCAAGCTGCGGGAGCCGGGGCAGGCGGATCGCACGCCCAAAGCGATCGCCCAGGAGATGTTCTCCCTCGCCGATGGCTGCACGATGTCCGCCAAGAAGGACGGCCTGGCGAACATCGGCGGCTTCCTGGCCCTCAACGACGATCGGTGGGCGGAGGCCGCGCGCAACCTGCTCATCCTGACCGAAGGGTTCCCGACCTACGGCGGGCTCGCGGGCTACGACCTGGAAGCCATCGCGCAGGGCCTCGAAGAGGTGACCAACGAGGACTACCTCCGCTACCGCATCCGATCGACGGAGTACCTCGGGGAGAAGCTCATCGCGGCCGACGTGCCGATCATCCGCCCGCCTGGCGGCCACGCGATCTACCTGGACGCGCGGGCGCTCCTGCCGCAGGTCCCTCCGCTGCAGTATCCGGGGATATCGCTGGCCAACGAACTGTATCTGGAGGCGGGCATCCGCGGCGTCGAAATCGGCACGGTGATGTTCGGGATACACCCGGATGGCACGGAGGCGCCGGCGGCGATGGATCTGGTGCGGCTGGCGATTCCCCGCCGCGTCTACACCCAGTCGCACATCGATTACGTGTCCGAGGCGGTGATTGAGGTGGCGAACGGGCGCGAGCGCCTGCGGGGCTACCGCATGACGCACGCGCCCAGAGTGTTGCGGCACTTCACGGCGCTCTTCGAACCGGCGGGGTAGGTCAAGGCGGGGATTGGGGAGTGGTTCTGGCCGAATCCCGAATCCCGATCCCCGAATCCCGGCTCAGAACCGATCCCCGGTCCCCGGTCCCCGGTCCCCGTCTTCCCTCAGTTCCCCAGGAACTCCCTCGTCAACTCCGCCCACTGCGCGTCGTTGAGCAGCGTCGGCGGAGGCGTGACGAAGTCGCCGCCGTCGGCCGCCGCGACGCCAAGCTGCATCTCGAAGAAGCGGGACAGGCGATTGCCCTCGCTTCGGAGCCAGTTCTTGCCGGCGTCGCCCGTCGGCAGCGACTCGAAGGCGTTGTCCGACGGCACCACCGAGAAGAGCCAGCCGCGATCGTAGGGATCCCGGTGCACGAGCGTCGGGTCTTCGCGGACGGCGTCGTTCACGCGCATGATGACGCCGCTGACCGGCGACACGATCGAGGCCCGCCGGCCGATCGTCCGGACCTCACCCACGGGCTCACCGGCCCGCACGGCCGTGCCGGGCGCCGGCAGGCGCAGCGCGGTCGGCGTGGGGAAGAGCCGCTGGGCGAGATCGTCCAGCCCCACCTTCACGCGGCTGCGGCTCTCGCGCTGCAGCCAGGTGTGGCCGGGCGCGTAGAACACCCGGTCGCAGCAGAACAGGCCGCCGATGCGCATGATCCCGTGCAGGCGCCTGCGCAGCGCCTCGACGCCGCTCATGCCCGTCAGCACCAGGAAGACCGGGACCGACAGCACGGCCAGCACGACCAGCAGCAGGCCTGCGCGGATGGTGAGACCTCCAATCAGGACCGCGGCGGATTCAAGTGCGCCATACAGCGTTTCCATGATGACCCTCGTCTCGTCAACGGCCGGGCCGGTGGCGCGCGCCCCCGGTCCGGCCCACACTCCCTACCGGTGACAGAGCGTGCAGTCGTCGATGCCGAACGACCGCTCGCCGTTGTGGCAGGCGCCGCACGCAGCGCCCTTGCCCATGGCCTCGTGCGTGAGAGGCGTCTTGTCCTTCACGCCGCCTGGCACGAGGATGCTGAACAGTTTCGGATGGCACGACGTGCATCCGGGCGCGGCCGGATCGACGTGCGACTCGTGGTTGAACGTCACGGCTCCCGGACTGTCACCCGTCTGCGCGTAGGTGTAGGCGGCCGGCAGCTTCGGCAGCCGCGACTGCGCGACGGCCATGCCGGCGGCGGCCACGATGAGCACGGTCACGATGACGATGGAGGCGCGGCGGCTACGCATCGGGACCTCCCTCGTCGGTGAGGAGGAACGTGCGGGCCACGCGTGTCCAGTCCTCGGGATCCAGGGCGCGAGCCATGCCGGGCAGAGGCGAGCCGCCATCTTGCGCGAGCTCGCCGATCGCCGGCGCCAGTCGGGCCTGGAGTCCGGCCACGGCTTCGCGCATCCAGAGTCGTGCGGCCTCTCCGGAGATCAGGTTCGTCCGGTTCGCCCGCAGGCGGCTGGGCCGCACCTTCAGCAGCCAGCCTCCCTCGTACGGCTGCTCCTGCAGGAGGCGCGGGTTGGCCTCGGCCTCGGCGTTCACGGCCACGACCGTGCCGTCCACCGGTGACAGCATGTCGACCGCGCGATCGTCGCTGGCTGCGACCCGCCAGGCAGCTTCGCCCTGTCCGACGCGGCTGCCCACGTACGGCAGCGAGACTCGGGCCACGGGACCGACGAGATGCGAGGCGAAGTCATCCACCCCGACCGTCACCAGGCCATCGTCGCCCGGACGCGCCCACGCGTGGCCGCGGTGGAACAGCCGATCGCCCGGGAGCGGGAACCACTCGTCGCGCATCCGGATCGGCGTGCTGACCGGGACGCGGGCTTCGGCGACGGCGCTGCCCTGCACGTAGCGCCAGAAGGGGATGAACAGCAGCAGAAAGGCGATGGCGATGCCGTATTCGACCATCTTGGCGGAATACAGCGTCAGGATGTCATGCGGGATCATGCGGGGATCCTCCGTGTCGCGGCAACGGGCTCGTGAGTCTCGGGCAGCTCACGCAGCACGGGCATCCGGTTGACGATCCACCGGAACACCTGGATGCCGATGGTGACGAGCGTGATGGAGATCATGACCTCCATCCAGCTCGGGACGTAACGGTCGGGCAGGTTCCAGTTGTAGGCGATCACCGCGACGTTCATGCGATTGACGACGATGCCGAGGACCGTCCACGCGGCGGTCCAGCGGATCAGCGTGGTTCGCGCGTGGCGGGCGCCGTAGGCGAACAGCAGGCACGGCAGCAGGACGAAGCCGAGGATCTCGACCAGGAACCAGGCGCCGTAGCCCGTCCGGAGCAGCTCCCAGCGGCCGCCGTCGGCGACGCCCTGGAGCTTGATGAAGAAATACGCGAAGAGGACGACCGACGCGCCGCGCGCCAGGCCGATGGCGATCCGGTTCAGGTCGACGTGGTGGTCGGCCCGGCCCTGGAACGCCCGGTGGGAGAGCGCGCTTTCGACGATGACCATGCTGAGGCCGGCGGCGATGCTCGAGATGAAGAAATACGCGGGAATAAACGGCGAATACCAGAGCGGGTGCAGCTTCGTCGGCGCCATGAGGAACAGCGCGCCGAGCGACGACTGGTGCAGCGTCGAGAGCATCACGCCGAACACGGTCAGACCGACGGTCATCTTCACGGCCCAGGTGCGCGCCTTCTTCCAGCCCAGCCACTCGAACACCGGCGGCAGGAACTCCATCGCGAGCACGCTCGTGTAGAGGCAGACGCACCAGGCGATCTCGAACATGACGGACGGACCGCCCCACGAGAAGAAGATCGGCACCGGGAGGTTCCAGGGCCGGCCGAGGTCGGCGGCGAGTCCGAGGACGGCGAAGGTGTAGCCGAGGAATCCCGTGAGCACGGCTGGGCGGACGACCGGGTGGTACTCCTTGAGGCCGAAGATGTAGACGGCGGTGGCCAGCGTGTAGCCCCCGGCCGCGAGTGCGACGCCCCCGAGCATGTCGAAGCCGATCCAGATGCCCCAGGGGTTGGTCTGCGAGAGGTTCGTCGAGGCGCCGAGGCCGTAGACGAACCGGTAGATGATGAGTGGGATGCCCACGGCCATGATCAGGCCCGCGATGAAGTTGGCGGGCGTGACGAGGCTCTTCGTATAGGCACCCACCGACATGCCGAGGAAGATCTTGTCGGTGAACCAGTCGCGCGACGGGAGGGCGAGAGGCCTAGCCATGGTGCGCCTCCTGCTGTTCGCCCGCGCGAAGCTCCTGGCGGCGCCGGCTGAAGGTGTAGATCCCCATGAGGAGCGGCGGCCAGAGCGTCAGCACGAAGGGCACGGCTGCGAGCGAGGCCTGGGTGAGCGACGAGTAGGCGTAGGTGCCCAGGTTCTGCGGCAGGCCGAGCTGTTCGAACGGCACATCCGTGATGTACATCCAGCTGGTGCCGCCGACCTCGTCTTCGCCGTAGATGTGTCGCACGTAGGTGCTGCCGGGTGCGTAGATTCGCTCCCGCGCCGTGTCGAGCAGCGCTTGGCGGGTGCCGAACGTCAACGCGCCGGTCGGGCAGACCGACGTGCAGGCCGGATCGAGGCCCTCCGCCTGACGCCCGGCGCAGAACGTGCACTTCTGCACGTACGGCAGCGCCGACTCGTATTCGTACTTCGGCACGCCGAAGGGGCATGCGACCATGCAGTAGCGGCAGCCCAGGCACCGGTCCTTGTGATACACGACCGGGCCGTTCGGCGTCTTGTCGAGCGCCCGCACGAGACAGGCCGAGGCGCACGCCGGTTCCAGGCAGTGCATGCACTGGGTCTTGATGAAACGGTCTTCCGAGCCGGCCGCTGTCGCGGCCTGGTTGACGACCGTGTAGGTTCGGGTGTCGGTCTCGCGCCGCGAGGCGAGCGAGGCTGCCGGGTCCGGCTCCGGCAAATGATTGGCTTCGGTGCAGGCCGCTTCGCAGGCCCGGCAGCCGATGCACTTCGTCGTGTCGACGAGGACGGCCTTGCGGCTCGCGTCGAGGGCCTTGACCTCCTCGACCGAGTAGTGGGCACCGGCCGGCCGGGCCGCTCCGACGGCGGCCGCTCCGGCGATGCCCGCGACCTTGAAGAACCTCCTGCGACTGAGATCCATGTCTCTGTCTCCATCCGGGGGACGACCGGGTGGCGTCTCGTCACGCCGCCCGGAGTACGGCGGGCCGGCCCCCGGCCAGCCCGCTCGTCGGGACTGCTGCGCGGCTCAGGCCCCCGTCGCGGCGGACGCCAGCGACGACACGGCGATGAGCAGCAACCCGGGCACCGCAAGCATGAGGATGAGCATTAGCGAAACACCTCCTTCCGGGCGGCCGGTTCGGCCGCCCCAGCCGCCGCCGGCTGGCTGTGAGCGCGCATGCGGGTGATCACGTCCTTGAACAGCGGACACGACTCGAAGTCGTGCCCGAGGCAGGGGTCAGCCGACGCAATCCGGTCGAGTGGGATGAGCTTCTTGACCGGATACGCCTGACAGTAGAGCATCACGACTTCCTTGAGATATGGACAGGACATCGGACCCCTTCTCCTTCACCCGCTAGACAAGCAAGTCGCGCGCCATGGCCGTCAGCCGAAGGCGCATATCTTCTAAGTTATTGATAACAAATGGCTTAAATGACTGATGTTTCGGCGGACTACCGATGGTTGGGCGGAAGGGGTGTGGGGAACTTCAACGCCAGAGGCGGGCCATGTCGACCGCGTACGGCCAAAATGGAATCATCTATATTTAGAATCAGTATGTTATGGGCTTTGTTGTACTTTTCAACGCGCTTGTTGGAATGTTCAACAGCCTCATCGCCGGCTCTATCGGGGCGGTGTCGTCCGACCGATACACCTCCCGAGCGTCATGCCCGATACGGTGTTCCCGCGCCCTTCTGGAGACGGCGAACCAGACCCGAGCGTTGAGCCGCAGCCCTACCCCTGCCCGCGGTGCGCGGCCCCGGTGTCGGTTCGGGACGTCACGTGTCCCCACTGCGGCGTCGATCTCGCTCTCGCGGCCGTGCTGGCCGAGCGTCTGGCGCTGAGCGTCATCCCTGCCGAGCCCGGCACGCCGTTCGTGGGCGACGCGATGCTCTCGCGCTTCGGCGAGTTCCTGATGAAGAAGGGGTACATCACCGAGGCGCACCTGGACGCGGCGCTCAAGCGGCAGCGGGAGCTGTCGGGGATCGGCGTACGCGAGACGCTGGGGCAGGTGCTGCTCGAGTTGCGCATCATGACGCGCGAGCAGCTCGAGATCGCCAGCGTGGAGCAGGTGCAGGAACTCCAGAACGCCTTGCGCCAGGTCAACGCGCAGCTGGAGCAGCGCGTGGCCGAGCGCACGCGGGAGCTGCAGGCGGCGTACCAGCGCCTGACCGAACTCGATCGGCTCAAGGGCAATTTCATCTCGAATATCTCGCACGAGCTGAGGACGCCGCTGACGAAGATCAAGGGCTTCAGCGCGCTGCTGTCATCCGGGGATCTCGGCCCGCTGACCGCGGACCAGGCGCAGGCGGTCAGCGTGATGGGGCGGGGCGTGGCGGAGCTCGAGCGCCTGGTCGGAGATCTGATTCAGTTCGCGACAGGCGCCCGCGGAGAGATGATGCTCAAGCTCTCACCGCTCGTCTTGGCCGCCGTGGTGGACCAGGTCCGCGCGGCCGCCGAGGACAAGGCGTCGCGCCGCCGTGTGAGCCTGGTGACCGAGGTGGCCTCGGATGTGCCTCCCGTCTCGGCCGACACTGAGAAACTCGCCTGGGTCTTGAACCAGCTCGTGGACAACGCGGTGAAGTTCACTCCGGCGGGTGGGATGGTCTCGATCGGGGCCTACCGTCACGGCGACCGCGTGCGCGTGTGGGTGACGGATACGGGGCAGGGCATTCCCGAGGAGCGCAAGGCGGAACTGTTCCAGCCGTTCCACCAGCTTGACGGATCCGCGACGCGCCGGGAGGGCGGTACGGGCCTCGGCCTGGCTCTGGTCAAGATGATCGTCGAGGGGCACGGATCCCGCGTGGTCGTCGACTCGAAGGTCGGCGTGGGCTCCCGTTTCGCGTTCGATCTCGCCGTGGTGCCGGTGGCCTGACGAGGCGCGGCGCGCCTGCGGCCGGATCCGGATGCCTCGTCGGGACCGGGGACCGGGGGCCAGTTGTGGATGTTCCCCGTTCCGATCCGGGTCCTCGGTGAATGTCCCCGTCCGAGCAACCCAAACGACGTGGTGGCCGTCCCGCTCAGCGCGCCCCGTTGTCTTCCGGCGCGCTGGCCTCCTCGTGGCGGCGCAGTCCGTACTTCCTGATCTTGTTGTACAGCGTCACGCGATCGATCCCGAGCGTTCGCGCCGCCTGCGTGACGTTGCCCGACGTGTGGTGCAGCACCGCCGCGACGTGGCGCCGCTCGACCTCCTCGAGCGACAGGGTCGCATCGAACGGCTGCGGGCGCGGCTCGGACGGCACGAGGCCCAGATCCTCGGGCTGGATGCGGGCGCCCTGGGCCACGACCATGCCCCGTTCCAGCACGTTGCGCAGTTCGCGGACGTTGCCGGGCCACTCGTAGCGCATCAGCAGGGACAGCGCCTCCGAACTGACCCCATCGACCTTGCGGTTCATCTCCACGTTCAGCTGCTCGATGAAGTGGTCGATGAGCAGCGGGACGTCCTCGCGGCGGTCGCGGAGCGGCGGCAGCGTGATCTGGATGACGTTCAGCCGGTAGTACAGATCTTCCCGGAAGTTTCCGTCGTCGACGGCCTTCCTCAGGTCGCGGTTGGTGGCGGCGATGATGCGGACGTCCACCTCGACGGGATCGGTGCCTCCAACGCGGTGGAACCGCCGGTCCTCGAGCACCCGCAGCAGATCGAGCTGGAGCTTCGGGCTGATGTCGCCGATCTCATCGAGGAACAGGGTGCCGCCGTGGGCCGCCTCGAATTTGCCCCGGCGTCTGGCGACGGCGCCCGTGAACGACCCTTTCTCGTGACCGAACAGCTCGGACTCGAGCAGGGTTTCGGTCAGCGCGGCGCAGGACACGTCGACGAACGGCGCGTCGCGTCTGGGACTCTCGGCGTGCACCGCGCGGGCGAGCAGTTCCTTGCCGGTTCCGCTCTCGCCCAGGACCAGGATGGTGGACGCGGTCTTCGCCGCGCTGCGGGCGAGGTCGAAGATCTTGTGCATCGCCGGGTTCTTGCTGATGAAGTCCCGGAAACGGTAATCGCGCTTCAGGACCTTGCGCAGCAGCACGTTCTCACGGACGAGCTGCTGCTGGGCGACGATCTTCACCATCATCAGGCTCAGCTCCTCCGGATCGAAGGGCTTCACCAGGTAGTCGTACGCGCCGAGCTTCATGGCCTCGACGGCGGTTTCGACGGTCGCGTAGGCCGTCATGATGACGATGGCGACGTCGGGCTGGATCTGCTTGGCCGCCTCGAGCACGTGGAGGCCGTCCATGCCGGGCATCTTCAGGTCCACGAGCAGGATGGACCAGCGCTCGCGCCTGAGCTTTTCCAGGGCCGAAGGGCCGTCGGGCGCCGTGTCGAGCGCGTAGCCGTCCTTCGCCAGCCAGCCTGACAGCGACTCGCGGACGATTTCCTCGTCATCGACGACCAGGATGCGTGTGCGGTCCTTGCTCATGAACGTTCACCTTCCCCCGGGGCGGCGTGAAGCTCGCGGTAGCGATCGGCGCAGTCGTGGCAGAGCGCGGGCCGTTTGGCGTCGACGTCCGCGATGTTGACGGAACGCGACATGACGCAGGCGGCGTCCGAGCAGTGCAGCAGGCCGTAGGTGTGACCGAGTTCGTGGACGCATTCCTTGATGATGCGATCCCGCAGCAGGACCGGATCGGGCCGGGCCGCAGGGTCCGGCCACAGCCGGGCCGTCGAGACGACCGCGGCGGTGCCTCCGAGCTGGGCCTCGCCGTACACGAACGTGAGGATCGGGATGAACAGATCCGCGTCCGTGATCGCGAGAACCCTGCCCGCCGGCGTGCCGCGCGCGATCAGCCATCTCAGAATCTCCGTGGACGAATGCTGGCCCCGCCGATGGTCGAACGCGTGATCGGGCCGGTCGGCGTGGCGGTAGGGCCTCGCCTTGATGGCGAACGCGCCCTCGACCCTCCGGCGCACGGCCTCCAGCAGGCCGTCGTCGACCGCATCGGCCCCGATCCACCACAGGTGCACGTCCGCCATCGTCAGCCGCGCCGCGGCGGCTCCTCGCCCTTCTGGCTGGTCGGCAGCTTGATCGTGATCGTCGTGCCGGAGCCGACGCTGCTCGAGATGTCGATCGTCCCCTGGTGGCGTTCGATGATGCCGTACACCACCGACAGGCCCAGGCCGGTACCCTTTTCCTTCGTGCTGAAGAACGGGTCGAAAATCTTCGCCAGCCGATCCGGCGGAATGCCGATGCCGGTGTCCGTCACGGCCACATGGACGAACCGCCCGTCCGGGGACGGGTGCGACGCGACGGTCAGCGTGCCCCCGGAGGTCATGGCCTCGCAGCCGTTGAGCATGACGTTAACCAGGGCCTGGCGAATCTGCCCCATGTCAGCCGGCACCATCGGGACGGGATCGGCCCGGCGCGCGATGGTGATGCCCTGGAGCGTGGCCTGGTGCGCGATGAGCGACATGGCCTCGTCGATGATCGCGTTGACATCGACATCCTTGACGGAGAGCGGCCGCTGTCGCGCGAACTCGAGCAGGTTGCGGACGATGGCCGTACACCGTTCGGTTTCCCGCTGCACGAGCTTCAGGTGGCGGACCGCAGTGGCCTTCGTCTGCGCGTCGATCTCGTCCTCGTCCAGCATGCGGATGAGCAGCTTGGCGTAGGTCAGGATGCCCGCAAGGGGATTGTTGATCTCGTGGGCAATCGAAGCGGCCAGGCGCCCGAGCGACGACAGCTTCTCGGACTGCACCAGCCTCGCCTGGGCCTCCTTCAGTTCGGCCGTGCGCTTCTCGACCTGCTGTTCGAGCGTCGCGAGCAGATGGCGGCGTTCCGCGCGCGACTTCGACAGCGCCTCGATCATCTCGTTGTACGCCGCCTCCAGAGCCCCCAGTTCGTTGGTGGCCGCCACCCGGATCTGCTGCGTGTAGTCACCCGCCGCCACCTTCTGCGTGGCGCTCACCAGTTCGGTGACCGGGCGGACGAGCGACCGCCGTGCGAAGAAGCCCACCAGGCCCACGAGGCCGATCGTCGCGAGCCCCGAGATCGCCATCGAACGACGCCGCAGCGACGCGTGCTCCCGATCGATGTCCGCGAGCGACACCCCGATGTCGATCACGCCCAGGACGCGCTTCTCCTGTGGGTGCGCGTGGCAGGACGCGTTCCAGCAGGACTGTTCGTTGTAGATGGTGGTGACCATGCCGACCACGCGGTGGTAGCGGACGGAGTAGATGCGGCTCCTCTTCCCCCTGGCCAGCCGCTAGAGAGGCCGGCCGGCTTCGTGACAGCCGTAGCACGCCTCTTCCTTCTTGTCGACGAAGGTGTCGATCTCCGGCGTCTCGGTCGAGAACGTGACCCGGCCCTCCTTGTTGAAGAATCGCACACGCTCCACGCCGGCCTGCTGGCCGATCGTGTTCATGATGAGGTACGCGTTCTCCCGCCGGTCCGCCAGCATGTCGTGGTAGGTGCTGCTCTTGATCGTCTCGCTGAACAACTCGACGCTGCGGACGACCTCGCGGATCAGATGATCCTGCTGAGCCTGGAGCACGATCCAGACGGCCGTACCGACGACCACAAGGGTGCCGAGCGCCGTGAACGCAGGCAGGCGCACGCTCAGCCGGTTCCACCAACGGACGTGCGAGGTGGGCATGTCGGCCTCTCGGGGGCGTGGGGGCGGTTGCGAACAGTCGCCGCCCGCCCCAAGTCTCTCGGCCCGGGGTGGCAGCCATTTGGGGGGCTCGGGCCGTTCCGGGCGACTCACCGGGCCGCCAGGGACAGGGATCGAGGGGACGAGCCCAATCCACTCAGACCGTAGAGCAATTCAACTGCCAGCTCTGGAATCCCCGCCATTGACCTCAACGGCGGGAATTTCAATGGATCTGCCTGTGGTGTCTGTCGGAAATCCGGCGAGGGCGTCGGGTTTTCACCACAACCGACAATCCTCGTCTGGCGGCGCCTCTGCTGTACAATCGGGACCGACCCGGCGCGTCCCGCGCGCCGCACCTGCAGCGTCCCCCGGAAAGACCGACCGATGACGCGCTGGATTCGCCGTCTCGTCGCCGTCCTCCTCCTGTCGGGTGGTGTCTACGCCGCCTACGTCTGGCTGTTTCGGCCGCAGCCAATTCCCGTGACCGTCGCCCGGGTCGCCGAAGGGCGGGTCGAAGAGACGGTGACCAACAGCCGGGCCGGCACCATCAAAGCTCGGCGGCGGGCCGCACTCAGTCCCGAAATGGCCGGGCGGGTCTTGGAACGGCCGGTGCGCAAGGGTGATTCGGTCCGGACCGGCCAACTGCTGCTGCGCCTCGACACGGCGAGCGACGATGCCCAGATCGCGCTGCACGAACGGACGGTGGAGGGGGCGCAGGCGGCCTCGCGGGAGGCCTGCCAGGCGTCGGACCTTGCCGGCCGGGATCTGGCGCGGGCGCGGCAGTTGGCCAAGGACGAACTCCTGCCGGCGGAACGGCTGGATCAGGCCCAGGGGCGCTACGACATGGCCCGCGCGGCGTGCGAGGCGGCCAAGGCTCGTGTTGGAGAAGCGCAGGCGGCGCTGCGCGTGGCGCGGGTTGCGCGCGGGTACAAAGAACTGCGGGCCCCGTTCGACGGCGTTATCGCCGATGTCACGGCCGAGGTTGGCGAGTGGGTGACGCCCGCACCGCCCGGGGTGCCGATTCCGTCCGTGATCGAGATCATTGCCACGGCCGGCATCTACGTCAGCGCGCCCCTCGACGAGGTGGACGTGGCCACGGTGCAGGTCGGCCAGGTCGTGCGCATCACCCTGGATGCCTTTCCGGGGCGGGACTTCCAGGGGCGGCTGGTCCGGATCGCGCCCTTCGTCCTCGATCTCCAGGAGCAGAATCGGACGTTCGAGATCGAAGCCGAGTTCGACGACGGGGCCTTCGCGGCCAGTCTCCGGCCCGGCACCTCCGCCGACGTGGAGGTCATCCTGGACGCGCACGACGGGGTGCTGCGGATTCCGAGCTACGCGCTGATCGGCGGCACGCGGGTGCTCGTCGTCCGCAACGGCGTGCTGGAGGCCGTGGAGGTGGCGACCGGGCTGAGCAACTGGGAGTACACCGAGATCACCCGCGGCCTCGCGGCCGGCGATCGCGTCGTGATCTCGCTGGATCGGCCTGAGGTCAAGGCCGGGGCCGTGGTCCGGGTCGAGTCGGAGCAGGAATGATCGAGCTTCGCGGCGTCTCGCGCGACTACGACGTCGGCGGGCGCCCGGTGCACGCGCTCCGGGATGTCAGCCTGACGGTCCCCTCCGGGGGCTACCTGTCGGTGATGGGACCGTCGGGGTCCGGGAAGTCCACGCTGCTCAACATCCTGGGCTGCCTGGATCGGCCGACGGACGGGTCGTACCTGCTCGACGGCATCGAGGTGGCGCGCCTGGACGAGCGGGCGCTGTCGCGCGTGCGGCGCCACAAGATCGGCTTCGTGTTCCAGTCCTTCCATCTCGTGCCGCGCCTGACGGCCGCCGGCAACGTCGAGCTGCCGATGGTGTTCGCGGGAGTGGACCGGCGCGAGCGGCGCGCGCGCGTCGAACGGGCGCTCCGGTCGGTCGGGCTCTTCGAACGTGCGGATCACCGGCCCGAGCAGCTGTCCGGCGGCGAACGACAGCGCGTGGCCATCGCGCGGTCGGTGGTCATGGAGCCGGGCGTGCTGCTGGCCGACGAACCGACGGGCAATCTCGATCGGCAGTCGGGGCGGGACGTCGTCGATCTGCTGGAACGCATGCACGGCGAGGGGTTGACCCTCATCGTGGTGACCCACGACCCGGACATCGGTGGTCGCGCCAGTCGACGGATCAGACTCGAGGACGGCGCCCTGGTGGCAGATGAGCCGCGCCACGGCCTGCGGCCGGAGATTCCGGGTTCCGCTTCGCGGCCCCGGAGTGACGATGCTGGCAGTTCCGCGGAGCAGGTGTCGCCACCCGGGCTGAGGGCGTTGCCGTGAGGATGCTCGATCTGTTCGTGCTGTCGGCGGGTGCGCTTCGGGGACACCGCTTGCGCACGGGACTGTCCCTGCTGGGCGTCGGGATCGGCGTGACCTCGGTGATTGTCCTGACGAGCCTGGGCGAGGGGGCGCGGCGGTACGTGATCGGGGAATTCCAGGGGCTCGGCACCAACCTCCTGATCGTCCTGCCGGGGAGGGTCGAGACGACCGGCATGATGCCGGTGGTCGGCGGCGTGCCCAACGATCTGACGCTCGACGACGTCGAGGCCGTGCGCCGGCGAGTTCCCGCCGTCCGCCGGGCATCGCCGCTGGTGGTCGGCACGGCCCGCGTGCAGTCGGGGTCCCGGTCGCGCGAAGTGACGGTGCTGGGTGCCACGTCGGACATGCAGCACGTCCGTCAGCTCGAGGTGCACCTGGGCCGGTATCTGCCGGCAGGCGAACCGGCCGAGGCGCCGCGGGTGTGCGTCATCGGATCGAAAGTCAGCACGGAGATCTTCGGTCGCGCGAACCCGCTCGGCCAGCTGTTGCGCATCGGCGACGAGCGGTTCCGAATCGTCGGCGTGATGGCGCCCAGAGGCGTGTCGGTCGGGTTCGACTTCAACGACGTCGTGCATGTTCCGGTCGTGCGTGCGATGCGGCTGTTCAACCGGCCGAGCCTGTTCCGGGTGCTGGTGGAGGTAGGGCAGCACACGCAGCTGCACGCGGCCGCCGAGGATATCGTCGGCGTGCTCACCGAACGCCACGGCGAGGAGGACGTCACGGTGATCGCCCAGGACGCAGTCGTCTCGACGTTCGGTCAGATCCTCACCGTGCTGACGGCCGTGCTGGCCGGCATCGCGGCGGTATCGCTCAGTGTGGCGGGAGTCGGCATCATGAACGTGATGCTCGTGTCGGTCTCGGAGCGCACGCGCGAGATCGGCCTGCTGAAGGCGCTCGGGGCCGAGCCCGGTCAGGTCCTGGGAGTGTTCCTGTCCGAGGCGGCGATGCTGTCGACGGCCGGTGGGGTGGCCGGGCTGGCCCTGGGATTCCTGGCCGTCGCCGTGACGCGGGCGTTGTACCCCGCGTTTCCAGTGGAACCGCCGGCCTGGGCCGTGTGGGGCGCGCTGGCGATCTCGACGGGGGTGGGGCTGGCGTTCGGCGTCCTTCCTGCGCGGCGGGCGGCCAGGCTCGACCCGGTCATTGCCCTGTCGCGCCGGGGCTGATCATGATAGCCGCCGACTCGGTGGTGTTCGCGGTGGGGGCCATCCGGGCGCACCGCCTGCGATCGACGCTGACGGTGCTGGGCATCGTGATCGGCGTGGCCTCCGTCGTGCTGCTCACGTCCCTCGGCGAAGGGACGCGCCGGTACCTCGTTGGCGAGTTCACGCAGTTCGGCACGAACATCCTCGCCGTCAATCCGGGGCGGGTTCAGACGACGGGCATCGTGGGCGCGGTGGGCGGCACGGTGCGTCCGCTGACCATCGAGGACGCCATCGCGCTGCGGCGCGTCCCGGGCGTCGAGCGCATCGTGCCGGTGGCCTTCGGCATGGCCCGCGTGTCGGGGGACGGCCGCGGGAGGAGCGTCTTCGTCTACGGCGTCAACGCCGACCTGCCGGCGGTCTGGAAGTTCGCCGTCGGGCAAGGCCGGTTCCTGCCGGCGGGCGATCTTGATCGCGGCGCGTCCGTGGCCGTGCTGGGGCCGACTGTCAAACGCGAACTCTTCGGCGATCGCAACGCGCTGGGCGAGCACGTGCGGGTGGCCGGCCGCCGCTGTCTGGTGATCGGCGTGATGGCGGCCAAAGGGCAGCTGCTGGGGCTGGATGTCGACGATGCGGTCTACGTGCCCGTGGCGACGGCGCTCGACCTGTTCAACCGTCGTGACCTGATGGAGATCGACGTGCAGTTCACGGCGGGCGCGCGCGTGGACGCCGTGGTCGAGGGCATCCGGGGCGTGATCGCCCGCCGCCACGACGGCGACGAGGACTTCACCATCACGACGCAGACCGACATGCTCGTGGTGATGGACCGGGTGCTCGGCATCGTGTCGATGGCCGTGGGCGGGATCGGCGCCATTTCGCTCATCGTGGGGGCGATCGGGATTCTCACGATGATGTGGATCTCGGTCGGTGAGCGGACGTCCGAGATCGGCCTGGCGCGGGCGGTGGGTGCCGGCGCCGCGCAGATCCTTCTGGTGTTCCTGCTCGAGTCGGCGCTGTTGTCGCTCGCGGGGGGCGTGCTGGGGGTGGCGCTGGCGTGGGTGGTCGGCCAGGCGGTGCATCTGCTGGTCCCAGGCCTCCCGTTCCACACGCCCCCGGGCTACGTGGCGGCGGCCCTGTTCGTGAGCCTCGGCGTTGGCCTGGCGAGCGGCGTGCTGCCGGCGCGCCGCGCGGCCCTGCTGGACCCCATCGACGCGCTCCGGGCGGAGTGACCGCTCTGGGTTGGGGATTGGGGATTGGGAGGAACAACTGATCCCCGGTCCCCGATCCCCGGTCCCTGCCCTCAGTCTTCCACCCTGATGATGCCTTCGCGCAGCGCGAACTTGATCAGCTCGGTTCGGCTGTGGAGATCCAGCTTGTCCATGACGTGCTCGCGATGCGACATGGCCGTCTTGACGCTGATGTCGAGCAGATCCGCGATTTCCTTGTTGCTGTGCCCTTCGGCGACGAGCTTGAGGACCTGCTTCTCGCGGTCGGTCAGCGACTCGTAGGGATCGGCCGATCCGTTCCCGCGTCCGGCGTCCTGCATGGCTTCGCGGGCGACCTCGGGATCGAGGACGAGGCCCCCGCGGAACGCCGCGCGAATCGCGCCGACGAGATCGGTGCCGGCCGACTTCTTGAGCACGTAGCCTGACACGCCGATCTTGAGGAAACGGCGGATGTACTCCCGATCCTCGTACTGGGAGAGCACGAGCACTTTGGTCTGCGGATGCGTTCGCTTGATTTCGATCGTCGCTTCGAGGCCGCCGAGGCCAGGCATGGCGATGTCCATGACCACGACGTCGGGGTCGAGGGCGTCCACGCGTTCGATGGCCTCCCGGCCGTTTCCGGCCTCGCCGACCACCTCGATGTCGTCGGCCAGGGTGAGCAGCGCCTTGATGCCGTCGCGGACAATCGCGTGGTCGTCGGCGATGAGCACGCGGATCCTAGCCATGGGCGTCCTCCTTGGGGAGCGGGACGGAGAATTCGAGCCGGGCTCCCTGGCCGGGAGCGCTGTCGAGGGTGACGGTCCCGTCGAGGGCCTCGACGCGCTCGGTAATGCCGAGGAGTCCCCAGCCGTGGCCGCGGTCGGTCGGACGGCGCAACACCGAGGGATCGAACCCTTTGCCGTCGTCTTCGATCTCGATGATCAGCCGGCCGCCGCGGATGGTGCCCTGGATGAGCGCCTGCTCGGCCTCGGCGTGCTTCGCGATGTTGCTGATGGCTTCCTGAACGGCACGGAAGAGGGCGGTCTCGACAAGTGGCGGGAGCCGGCGGTCGACGTCCGTGAACTCGCAGCGCACCGAGACGCCCTTCGCCTTCAGCATGCGCGTGGCGTACCACTCGATGGCCGGCCACAGGCCCAGGTCGTCGAGGACGGACGGCCGCAGGTCGTAGATGAGACGATGCAGTTCGTCGAGCGTGCGGACGGCCAGTGCGCGAGCGTCGTGCAGCGGGGCGTGATCCGCGCCGGGCGGCAGCTGCTTCACGGCCGTTTCCAGGCGCATGGTCAGGGCGCTGATCGTCTGGCAGGTCTCGTCGTGCAGTTCACGGGCGAGACGCTTGCGCTCGTCCTCCTGAGCCGTGATGACCTGGCGGAGGAGCCGGCTCCGGGCCTCCTCGCGTTCGGCGAGCTGCCCGTACAGCCGTTCCAGTTCCTGGGTGCGGTCGGCGACGCGCCGCTCGAGCGTCGTGTTGGCTTCCTCGATCTCCGTGAAGGATGCCGACAGCGCCACGCGCATCCGTTCGAGCGACTGGCCCAGCTTGCCGATCTCGTCGGTGCCCACCGCCGGGATTGGGCGGTCGACGTCGCCAGCCTCGATGCGCTGGGCGGCCTTCGTCAGAACCTTGATGGGGCGCAGCAGGCTTTGCCCCGCGCCATAGGCGTAGGCGAGGCCGAGCACGAAGATGAGGGGGCCCATCCACAGCAGGGTCACGCGCAGCTCCCGCACGTGCGAGAGGGAGGCCGACTCGGGTTCGCGCAGGTACACCCCCCAGCGGGGCTGCCGCGTGGGCGTGAAGGCGATGACCGTCTGGCTGCTCGTCCGGTCGTCGTCGTGGCACATCCGGCACGTTCCCGTGGCGGTCCTGCCCGACGCGATCTGCTGCACGAGAAACGCGCGGTGCTCGCTGGCCCGGCCAACCTTCGACGGGTCGGTGCTGCCGATGACCGACCCGAGTTCGTCGACGATGTCGACGCCGCCGTCGGGAACCAGGTGCGCCCTCAGGACGGCGGGGAAGCGCGAGGTCATGGGGTTGATCTCGCCAACGACGAGGCCGATCGCGGCGCCGGTCCACGATTGGATGGTGACGAACAGGTAGAGACGGGGGCCTGCGGCGGTGTCCTGGAGGGTCGAGGCCGACGGCCGGCCGGCCTTGATCGCCCGGTCGGCTCCCGCGATGGACTCGCCGATCATGTCGGGGCGGGCGGGTTCCTGCCATCGCACCCGTCCTGCGGCGTCCGTGACGTACAGGCGTTCCATCAGTTCGGCGCGAATCAGTGCGGAGCGCAGAAGCGTGTGCGGATCGGCCAGTTTGTCGCTGGCTGTTTCCTCGCTCACCGCCCAGGGCGCCGACGCGACCTCCTGCAGGCGCTGCCATTCACGCTGGACGACCGTCTCGACCTGACTGGCCGCGATGCCGGCGTGCACGCCGCGATCCTGGAGGACGCGCGCCGTCGAGTCGTCGAGCGCTTCCCAGGCGACCCAGCCGAACACCGTGGTCGAGACCAGGATCCCGAGCAGGACGATCAGCATCAGGCGCTGTTGAATGCCACGCAGGTTCCAGCCCGATGGCGGTTCGGCCATGTTCACCTCAGCGGGCCATGCCCTCGATCATGCGAAAGAGCGGCTGCAGGTCGCCGCGGTAGCGGGCGACCACGGCGCGGCTCTGGTCCGACCACGACACCTGGTGCCACAGCGCGCCAGCCGCGTCCTGCACACGTGCCACGGTAGCGCGGCGTGTGCCGAACGTCGACTCGCTCGACTGCAATACGGTGACCGGTGGCAGCAACGGGGCCGGCACCGAGGAGAGGCCCGGAGCCGACTTCCCGATGATGAGCGCCGGTACGCTCGAGCGCGACGCATGGACGATCGCCACGGCCGAGCGGCCCGGGTACACCCACAGGTCCGCCGGCGGCCAGGCCAGGTCGTCGGGATAGTACACGGGCAGCGGCAGCGAAGCGCCGAGCTCGCGCTCGAGCGCCGCCATCGTCGGAACCCTGACGACCCCGCGCGGCAGTCCGGCCAGCAGGCCCGGAACACGATCGAGGCCTTGGAGCATCAGGCTGCAGACGACCACGACCGCCACGAAACCCACTCCCGTTCCGGCCAGTTCGCGCAGCCGGCGCGCCCCTCCGCGGAGGGGCCGGCCCGGATTCTGGCCTTGTCCCGGCGACCGGAGAGGCGTCGGCGTCATACGACGAAGAAGAGAATGCCAGCGACGCCGGAGCCAGCCAGGACCACACGGAGGGCGGCCAGCGCGGCGCCCCCTGGTTCCGGCGCCAGGACACGGTGCCGCCGGCTGGTCAGCGCGCGCCGCTGGGCGTGCGTCAGGAGGTCGCGCCAGCCCAGTCCCGTTCTGAGGTCGCTGACGCCGTGTTCGCCGGGAGCCGAGAGACACCCGATCGCGTCGGAGAGCCCCTGCGCGCAGCCGAGGTCCGCGACGACGCGGTCGGCACGTTCCTCGATGTCCTGCACAACGAGCCTGGCGATGACGTGGGCGACGGGGTTGTAGACCTGCAGCGCGCGAGCGGCCATCAGCAGCCAGCCGTGCAGGGGATCCCGGCACCGGACGTGGACCAGTTCGTGGAGCAGCGCCGCGGCGAGGGCCTCGTCGTCCAGCAGATCGAGGGCGCGCGCGGAGGCTTCGATCGTCGGGCGTTCGACGCCGGTGCACTGCAGGACGGGGCCGTCGTGGGCGATCAGGCGGAGGCGCGGCACGGGCAGGGCCATGCGGCCGGCCGCATGCTGCGCCGCACGTTCGAGGCGGCCCCGGTGATCCGTGTACCCTCCCGCGTCGGGATCCGCTGGATCGAGACGCACCTGATCGCCGATCCACGGGGCCAGGTCGCGGACGAAGAGCACGACGCCCGCGATCGCCAGCACGATGGTCGCGGCCAGTGGAGCGGGCAGGCCGACCACGCGCACGACCTCCCAGTGGGCTCCGGCCAACCAGGCCCGATCGAGCGCAAAGACGGGATCGCTGCGGCCCGGGAACAGGATGGCGTACGCGGGCGTGACGACGAGGGGGGCCAGCAGCGCCAGCCAGCGCAGGGCCATCCGTTCGCCGGGTGCGCGCACCCGCCACACGCGGATCAGGGCCTCGACGACGGCCGCCGCGACCGACGCGTGCAGAATGGCAAGGCCCGCGTAGGCTGTCAATGCGACTACGTCTCCTCGATCTCCTTCGCCTGCGTCAGACGCGCCAGTTCGAGCGGATGCTCGTGGTGCATGCGCTCGACGCTGACCTTGCCGGTGAAGATGGAGGTGTCGAAGGGGAATACGTCCGGATTGAGATGGGCGTTGTAGATGTGCCAGACGACGACGACGAGGAACGCCATCAGGCCTTCGCTGCTGTGCGCGACCTTGGCGGCGGGGATGAACTCGCCCGGCAGCCACTGCGTGAACCAGATGGGGAAGTACAGGATCAGGCCCGTGACGATGACGACGACGGCGCCGAGCACCATGCCCCAGTACTCGAACTTCTGCCGGTAGTCGAAGCGGTCGAACTGGGCTGGATGGTCCGCGCGGCCCAGGTAGTACTTCATCATCTGGATGGCGTCGGTGTAGTCCTTCTTGTTCGGGACGATCGACAGCGGCGCGCGCCCGCGGGCGACCGAGGCGATCGCCGTCATCAGGTGAAGGGCCGTCATCGCCGTGAACATGAGCCCGGCCGCGCGGTGGAACCAGCGGATCCGGTCGATGCCGCCCATGACCTCGATGAGCCACCGGGAGAACCCGAGGTCGAAGAACTTCTGCGGCAGGCCCGTGACCGACAGGACGATGAACAGCAGCATGACGATGATGTGCTCGACACGCTGCCGGAGACTGAAGCGGGTGACGTAGGAGGTCATCGGTTCACCACGACGCGCCAGAGGTGCAGCAGAACCTGCAGGATGAGGCCGCCGATCATGAAGGGGATCAGGATGTCGTAGAAGGACTGCACGCCGTACACCATCGGGGCCGTGCTCCAACTCGGCTCGTAGTGCGACATCCAGGCGGCGGGGAAGTTCTCTGTCGCGCCCTCGTGACAGCGCGCGCACGTCTTGACGAGGTTGGCCTTCAGGACCCTCGATCCGGGCTCGTCGGCCTTCATGATGTCGTGGACGCCGTGGCAGTCCGTACAGAGGGCGACGACGCTGGTCTGGCGTCCCTCGTCCGAACGCTGCAGCGACGCCGTCATGCCGTGAAAGTCGGCGACGTAGGTGGTCATGACGTTGGCGGACAGACCGTACTTGTCCATCAGCGTCTTGTTCGAATGGCAGTGGGCGCAGAGATCCGGTGTCTGTTTCTGCCACTGCGCGTCGCGGGGGCCGGCCACGTCGTGCGAGCGATGACAGTCGGTGCAGACGGGCACGTCGGCGTTCTGCGCGGCCTCCCGCCCGTGCACGCTCTTCGCGTAGACGTCCGTCACGCCCTGGTGGCACTTGGCGCACGTGTCGGAGACCCGGGTGCGCGGCTGCGTGGGCCGCTGGATGTCGTGGGCGCCGTGGCAGTCCACGCACAGTGGCGCCGTCCGATCGCCGCGGGCCAGCGACTCGTAGTGGACGCTGTCGAGGGTCTTCGTGTAGTTGTCGAAGTGACAGACCTTGCACTGCTCGTAGTACGCCACCGTGAACTCGCGCAGCGTCTTGAACGGTCGCGATTCGTGGGGGACCTCGGTGATGTCCTGGTGGCAGTCGGTGCACGACAGCGTGCCGCCGTGCACGGAGGCCTTGAAGGCCTCGGGGTCCGTGTACAACGAACGGACTTCACCGCTCGGCAGCGTCACCTCGAGAGACCGATCGCCGTGACAGCCCAGACAGGTGTCGTTGTCTATCGGTGTGGTCTGAGACCACGCCGGTGAGCCCGTGAGAAGCAGGGCAGCCAGCAGTAGGAACAGGATCATGAATCGACCTGGTATGAGGGCGGTTGCAGGCGCCGCACCCGGCACCCGGCCGGCGGAAGGCCGGCCGACCTGCTGTGGAAGAGCCACACGCGCCATCCACGAACGCTCGGCGGGCACAATCCTCCAGTATTTCTCAACACCAGCAAGCCTGTTGCCAGGCCGGCGCAGCGTGGTAAATCTCAACAAACCAGTCACTTGACTCCGTGATCCGAGGTGACAGATCCCCCGCCTGCCGGAATTCCGTCAGTCCGCGCGCTGCAGGCCCCAGCGTAGCGGCTCCCAGACGTCTGTGCTGGGCCGCACCTGGGGCCCGGGTCCCGGGTCCCGGATTCGGACGTGCCGAGCGGGGCCACCACCCGCGAGGCTGTCTATCCGTGGTGGTGATGTCCGGCACCCGGAACCGGGGCCGCCAGTTCCCGCTGCCGGTCCTCGATCCAGGCGAACCAGCGTTCCATGCCCTCACCCGACCTGGCCGAGACCGGAAAGACCACGGGGCGGGGCAGGACCCGGACGAGGGCGTCGCTCAGGGCGTCGAGGCTGAACTCGAGGTACGGGAGAAGGTCGATCTTCGTCACCAGGACGACGTCAGCCCTCCTGAACATCACGGGGTACTTCAGCGGCTTGTCTTCGCCTTCCGTCACGGCCAGCGCCACGACGTTGAAGCGCTGGCCGAGGTCGTACACGGCCGGGCAGACCAGGTTCCCGACGTTTTCGACGAAGAGCACCCGGGCATCGCCCAGGCTGTCGTGGTGCAGGGCGTGATGCACCATCGCCGCGTCGAGGTGGCACGCGTTCCCGGTGGTGATGGCGCGCGCGGGGATGCCCGCCGCACGCAACCGGTCCGCGTCACGCTCGGTTTCGAGATCGCCGGCGATCGCGCCGACAGGCAGTCGACCCGCGAAGGCCCGCGCGGTGGCCTCGAGCATGGCGGTCTTGCCCGAGCCGGGCGACCCCATCAGGTTGATGGCGAGGACGCCCCGGGCGCGGAAGTGCTCGCGGTTGTGGGCGGCCTGGGCGTCGTTGACCGAGAGAATCCGGTCGTGCACGTCGACGGGCACGAGGTTCGGATCGCCGCATCCGCAGGTGTCGCACATCTACGGGACCTCCAGTTCGAGCTGGTCGAGCACGATTTCATCTCCGGCTCCGAGACGCGCGGGCTCACCGCACACCGGGCATCGGAGGACGGCGCCCGGGGCGATGGGCTGCGCGCAGGCGGGGCAGACCCACGCGACGGGGACGGTGTCGATCTCGAGCGTGGCCGCGTGGCAGATCGTCCGCTCGCGGACGATCTCGAACGCCGATCGCAGCAATTCGGGTTCGACACCCGACAACCCGCCGATGCGCACGCGAACGCAGTGCACGGCGACGGCGCCGCGGGACGCCGCCTCGGCGTCAATCCGTTCCATGAGCGCGAGGGCGATCGAATATTCGTGCATGGCGGTGCCGATCCGTCAGCAGATGCGCGGCAGCAGTTCCCCTTCCGGCTCGGCCAGCATCCGGCGTCCGAACCCGGTGTCCAGGATGACCGCGCCGCGATGTTCGTCCAGGCAGCGGCCGACCATGGCGGCCTCCGAGCCGAGCGGATGCCGCACGAGGGCCCGGAGCACGGCATCGGCGGCCTCCGGCCGTACGCCCATGACGGCCTTGCCCTCGTTGGCGACGAGCAGCGGGTCGATGCCCAACAGATCCCCGGCCGCCTTGACCTGCGGGCGCACCGGGACCGCTGTCTCGTCGAGCAGGATGCCGACGCCGCTCTTGTCGGCCATTTCGTGCAAGGCGCTCGACAGACCGCCCCGCGTCGGATCCTTGAGCGCGACGACACCCTCTCCGCCGGCGTCGAGGGCCGCTCGGACCAGGCCGTTGATGGGAGCCACGTCCGACCTGAGGTCGCCCTCGAGCGCCAGCGCGTGACGGGCGGCCATGATGGCCATCCCATGATCGCCCATCGTCCCGGTGACGAGGATGAGGTCGCCAGGTCGAAGGCCCGAGTCTCGCACGACGCGCGCGCAGAGCGCGACGCCGGACGTCGTGATCACGATGCCGTCGAGTTCGCCCCGACCCATCACCTTGGTGTCGCCGGTGACGACGCGAGCGCCGGCCTCGCGGCAGGCGTCGCGAATCGAGGCGTAGATCCGTTCGAGATCGGCCCGCGCGAATCCCTCCTCGATCACCATCGCGCAGGTGAGCGCCGGCCGGTCGGTCGCGCCCATCATCGCGAGATCGTTGACCGTGCCCGACACGCTCAGCCGGCCGATGTCGCCTCCGGGAAAGAACACCGGGTGGACGACGTGCGAGTCGGTGGTGACGACCAGCCAGCGACCGCCCACGCGCCACGCCGCACCGTCGTCCAGGTCGGCGAGGCCGACCCCGTCTTCCGGCTCCACGTCGAGGCCCGCCAGGCACACCTGCTCGATGAGCGCGCGCATGGCGCGGCCTCCGGATCCGTGCTTCAGGGCGATCCGATCGTCGAGCAGCCCTCGCCGCTTCACGTCGTGACCTCCAGGTCCGGGTAGCCGCCGTACTGATGCCAGATGCGGCACGCCCCCTCGCTGCTCACCATGCAGGCGCCGACGGGGGCGTCCGGCGTGCACTCCGAACCGAACAGACGACAGTCCGTCGGGGCGAGGGTGCCGGTCATGATCTGCCCGCAGATGCAGGCGTCGGCGAGTCCTGACGCCGCGACGTCCGAGAACGCCGCAGGATCGATCGTGAACCGGCGGCGCGCGTCGAGATGAGCGAACTCGTCGCGCAGCAGCAGGTTGCCGTCGGGAATCCGGGCGATGCCGCGCCAGCCGCCGCCGGCCAGGCGGAACACTCGCCACAGCTGATCCTGCGCCCGGCGGTTGCCCTCGCGCGTGACGCAGCGCGGGTACATGTTCGCCACGGACGGCGTACCGCTTCGGATCAGTTCCAGCAGCTTGACGAGGGCGGCGAGGATGTCGAGCGGCTCGAACCCCGTGACCACGACGGGCAGTCGATGGCGCGCCACGAAGGGCTCGAACACGCCCCAACCGGTGATCGTCGCCGCGTGTCCGGCGGCCAGGAATCCCTCGATCGCGGTGTCCGGCATCCCCGCGACGACATCCATGGCTGGCGGCACGTACTTGTGAGCCGAGAGGATGGAGAGGTTGCGGGGTAGCCCGTTCAGCACGATGGCGGCCGTCGCCACCGCCGTGGTCTCGAAGCCTGTGGCGAAGAAGACCACGTCGTCAGTGGTGGACCTGGCGATCTCCACGGCCTGGGCCGCGCTGTAGATGACATGGACCCGTGCGCCGTCCGCCTGCGCGTCGGCCAGTGACATGGCCGTCCCCGGTACCCGCAGCATGTCGCCGTACGTGGCGACGCGGACGCCCTGACGGGCCAGTTGCACGCCCTCGTCCACCTCGGGCGTGTCGGTGATGCAGACCGGACATCCCGGGCCCATAATGATCCGGAGTTCGCGCGGGAGGTTCGTGCGAAGCCCGTACTTGGCGATGGCCTGCTCGTGGCTGCCGCAGACGTGCATGAGCGAGATCGGCGCGCGACCGATGTCCCGCGTGAGCCGTGCGATGGCGTCGAGCAGGCCCCGCGCGCGGACCGGATCGCGGAACTTCAGTTCGCCGAAGGCCGGCCCGTGCTCACCCGCGCTCATCGTCATCGCCCTGCGCGGCTGCGATCTCCCCGCGCACGTCCGCCCCCATCAGATCGTCATCCGTGGTGGCGAGCAGTTCCTCGTAGAGCGCGAGCGTTTCGGCGACCTCGTCCTGGGGAATCCGGCGGATGGCGAATCCCACGTGATTGAGGATGTAGTCGCCTGGCGAGACGGGTTCGTCCACGACGTCGAGATACACCTGGCGGCTCACGCCCCAGAAATCCACCGTGGCGACGTTTCCTTCCACCGAGACGACTCTTCCGGGAACGCCCAGACACATGCCACACCTCCACCGCCGAACACCCCCGTTCTAGAACGGGTCTCGTCCCGGGGTTGCCCCGGAGCAGACCCGCTCTAGAACGGGGGTGGTTCACTCCGCGAGTGTCAGGCCCGCCACCACGGCCTGGCCAAGCGCGAGACCGCCGTCGCCAGGCGGCACGTTCGCGTGCCGGATCACGTGTGCGCCGTCGCCAAGCTGTTCGAGCACCCGTTCGGTCAGCAGGGCGTTCTGGAAGCACCCACCCGACAGCGCGACGGGCATCGCTCCGAGGTCGGCGAACGCGCACCTGACGAGCACAGCCGTCGCCTCAGCCAGGCTGTTGTGAAACCGCGCCGACACCAGGGCCGGCTGCACGCCGGACGTGAGATCGACGACGGCCGCCCGGACGAGCGGACGGAAGTCAACTTCCCGGACCGCCCGATCCGACTCGATGTCGAAGGGATAACGACCGCGCCCGCCGGGCGCGGCTTCCAGGTTCCATTCGAGCGCAACCTGACCCTCATACTGTGACACAGGTCGAGCGAGGCCGAGCGCGCCGATCGCGTCGAAGTACCGGCCGGCGCCGTGTGCGAGGGGACAGTTGATTCGGGACTCGAGCATCTGCTCCACCACGCGGAGATCGGTCGCGGGTACTCTGCGGAACAGGTCCAGGCGGTCGAGGGGCGGATCGCCGTCGAAGGCGTCCACGAGCACGGCCAGGGCCTGGCGCCAGACCTGTCGGATCGCCGTGTCGCCGCCGGCGAGGCGCAGCGGACGGAATGTCGCGAGACGCGTGAACGCGGCGCCATCGACGAGCAGCACTTCGCTGCCCCAGGCGGTACCGTCGGGGCCCAGCCCCGTCCCGTCGTACGCGACCCCGACGACCGGGCCGTCGAGACCGTGCTCTGCCACCACGGCTGCGATGTGGGCGTGATGGTGCTGGACCGCGATGAGGCGGGCGTCGTCTCGACTGCGCGCGTACTGCGTCGACAGGTACTCGGGATGCAGGTCGTGGGCGATGATGTCCGGCCTCACGCCCGTGAAGGCCTGCATGCGCTCGATGGCGTGCTGATAGGACTCGTAGGTCTCGAGGTTCTCGAGATCTCCGATGTGCGGACCGAGGAAGGCGGCGTCCCCGATGCCGAGGCAGAAGGCGTTCTTCAGCAGGGCGCCGCAGGCCAGTACGGGTGCCCGGAACGGTCGTGCCACTGGAACGGGACGCGGCACGTAGCCGCGCGAGCGGCGGAATACCGTCGGGCTGCCGCCGATCACGCGGGCGACCGAATCGTCGCAGCGCGTATCGATGTCGCGGTCGTGGAGGAGAAACGCGTCGGCGATGCCCGCGAGCCGTTGCAGCGCCTCGTCGTTGCGGTAGGCGAGGGGCTCGTCGCTCACGTTGCCCGACGTCATGACGAGCGGGAGTCCACACTCGCGGAGCAGCAGGTGATGGAGGGGTGTGTAGGGAAGGAGCAGGCCTACGGTCGGATTCCGGGGCGCCACCGATGCAGCGAGAGCGGCATCTTCGCTTCGCTCCACGATGACGATCGGGCGTTCGATCGCGTCCAGCAGCCTCCGCTCGTCCGGGCCGATCCGCGCCAGACGCCCGGCCTCCTCGAGGTCGGCCACCATGACGGCGAAGGGTTTCTCGTCGCGCCGTTTTCGCCGACGGAGTTCGATGACGGCCGTCTCCGCGGTGGCGTCACACGCGAGGTGGAATCCCCCGAGGCCCTTCACGGCCAGGATGCGCCCGGCCCGCAGGAGGCGGGCGCCTTCGGCTATCGGGTCGCCCTCGATGACGGCTCGCGTAGTCGCGTCGATCAGCATCAGGCGAGGGCCGCAGACGGGACAAGCGTTGGGCTGGGCGTGGAAACGGCGATCGCCCGGCGACGCGTACTCCCGCCGGCACGCCTCGCACATCTCGAAGGCCGCCATCGTGGTGGCGGGCCGGTCGTACGGCACGCCGCGGGCGATGGTGAAGCGTGGGCCGCAGTTCGTGCAGTTCGTGAACGCATACCGATAGCGCCGGTTGGCCGGGTCGAAGACCTCCACGAGGCAGTCGGCACAGGTCGGCAGATCGGCTGGAATCGACACGCGGCGGTCCGCAGAGCCCTCCGATGCCAGGATTTCGAACGCGCGGACCGGTCTGGGCGGAATCCGGCGGAACTCGACCGACCGGATGACGGCGGCCGGAGGCGGTTCGGCGCGCAGGTCCCTCAGGAAGGCATCCAGAGCGGCTGCGGGTCCAAAGGCCTCGATGGTGACGCCGGACGCGTCGTTACGAACCCACCCGCCGAGGCCGTGCAACTGGGCGAGTCGGAACACCCAGGGGCGGAATCCCACGCCCTGGACGATGCCACGGACCTCGATGCGACAGCCTTCATCGGACATAGATAGGGGGCGGCGCGGCCGTTCCGCTCGCCCCCTTATACCACCGACGAGCCACGCCGCGGCCTGCGGCCGGGGTGGACGGAGATGTGATCCGCGTTGGGACCGGGGACCCGGGATCGGGGGCCGGTCATGTCGTTCCCCGTTCCCGTTCGAGGTCCTCGATGGATGTCCCCAGGGGCGAAGGATCACAGATGAGCGGGGCAGGAGCCTGCGGCGGGAGTAGACGGGGGTGTGATCCGACGGGAGTCGGGATTCGGGAGTCGCCTGCTCGGCCGGCTCGGCGAGCCGACCCTACCGCACCCGATGCGTCCCACCTTGCCGTACCCGAGAACGGTAGGGCGCGGTCGCCGACCGCGCCGTAGCCCCGAGGGGCGAAGTCGAGCCGAGCGCGCCGTGTTCTGGAGGCCGCGACGTCGCTACTGGCAGGTCAGGGTGAATCCGGCCTGGTTCGATGTGACCTCGTTCGGCGACATCGTCTTGACGCGGGCCCACCCGTTGCCGGTCGACGCCACGTCCCAGGCGTTGACGACGGTGAGCGAACCGCTACCGGTGAAGATCAGCGTTTCGAGCGGGGTGGCCGTCCCGTCACTGCGTTCCCATTTGTAGGAGATCGTCCCAGGCTCGCTCGCCGTGATCGTCCCGGTGAACGTGAAGCGCTTGGGGCAGGTGCCCGCGAACGCGCCGCTATCGACACCGGCGGTTACGGCGGTCACCCGGACGCCGGTCGTCGTCGTCGTTCCGCCGGACTCGGAGCCGCCCCCCTCGGAGGAGGGCTTGAAGAGATTGTCGAACAGATCGGCGCACGCCGCCGCTGGCAGGCAGAGCAGCGCGACGAGAGTTATCAGACGGAGCGCGCGGCGTTTGTGGTTTGTCATGCCGGTGTCCTCCACGGCGGCAGGCACACGCCGCCGCCTTCAGGTGGTATCGGTGGAATCGCGCCCGCGCAGCAGGGTGACCCCCTCCGGACGCGTCCGAGGCGGATCCCGTGTCAGAATCCCTGCTATGAGTCCATCGCGGGTCGTCCAGCGTGCCGTCCTCGGGGTGGCCATCCTGTCTGCCGCCGTGCGGGTGCCGGTCTGGGTCGCCGACGATCTCTACGGCGCACGGGTCTTCCCCTGGTTGCAGTGGCGGCTGACGGGACTCACGAATCTGGTGCCGTTCGCGGTGCTCGACGTAGCCCTCGTCGCCGCTGTCGTCTGGCTGGCGTGGGGCGCCGTGGCGGTCGTGCGCGCGGGCCGGGGCCGGCACTGGGCGACGTTCTGGAGGTGGGAGTGGCGGTACATCACGGCGTTCGCCCTGGTGTACGTCGCGTTCCTCGGCGCGTGGGGACTGAACTACCAGCGGCAGCCGCTGACGGCCGCGCTCGATTTCGACGAATCCAGGATTACGCCTGAGGCCGTCCGGGCGTTCGCGGAACTGTCGCTCTCGGAGTCCATTCGCGCGCGCGCGGCCCTTGGCGACGGGCCCCTGCCGGACGAGCCGCGCGCCGTCGTGGCGGGTCGGTTGGAGGTGGCCTTCCATGACGCGACCCGGGCGCTGCGCGTCCCGGGATCCGTCCGTCCCGGACGCCCGAAGCTGACCCTCCTCGACCCGTTCTACACGCGAGCCGGCGTCGCCGGGATGACCGATCCGATCTTTCTCGAGACCTTCCTCGCCAGCAACCTGCTGCCGCACGAGATGCCGGTGGTCCTCGCGCACGAATGGGGTCACCTGGCGGGCTTCGCCCGGGAGTCGGAGGCGTCGTTTGTCGGCTGGCTCGTGTGCGTGCGCGGCGACGCGCACGCACGCTACAGCGCCTGGCTGTCGATGGTCCTGCGCGGGATGGCGGCCGTGGAACGGGACGACCGCCGGGCGCTCCGGGCGCGGATTCCGCAGGCGATCCTCGACGATCTCGACGCGGCGCGCCGTCGGGACGAACGCGATCTGGTACGGCTCGTGACGGAAGCTTCGCAGCGGACCTACGACCAGTACCTCAAGGCCAATCGCGTGGCGACCGGCATCCGCAACTACGGCGAGGTCCTGCAGCTTGCGGTCGGCACGCGCTTCACGGACGGCTGGACGCCGGTGCGGAGGTGAGAATGCGGGGATCGGGGACCGGGGACCAGGGACCAGTTACCGATGTTCACCGGCCCCATTCGACGGCACGGTAGGGGGCGTTCGCCTGTCCCGAGCGACGTCGAGGGGCTACCCGCCGCGCTTGTGCATTTCGAGGTGCGGGTTCGCTCGCAAAGTCGCGAGCGGCAGGTAGACGGCGCGATCCCTGATCTGGAGCCGTTCCTCGGCACCGCGGTCGGTTCGGACCAGCCACCGATCCCGCACGAGACTCGCGATTTCCTCTGGCGTGGCCCCCGCGCGAATCTGATCGCGCAGCGCGAGCCCACCGGTGGCGTAGAGACACGTGAAGAACACTCCGTCGGCGGTCAGCCGGGCGCGGTCGCACGAGCGGCAGAACGGCTCCGTCGTCGACGAGATGACGCCGAAGGGCCGGCCGTCCGGAAGGGCATAGCGATCGGCGGGCGCGGTCGATCCGGGTTCGTCGATCGGTGAGATGGCACCGAATCGCTCCCGGAGACGGTCCAGCATCTCGCGGCGAGACAGCACGAGATCGGCCGACCATCGTGTCGCGCCGGCGACGTCCATGTACTCGATGAACCGGACTTCGGCGCCAATGCCCGCTCCGAAATCGAGCATGGCCTCGAGTTCGTCGTCGTTGACGCCGCGCATGACGACGGTGTCGATCTTGAGATCGTCGAACAGGCCGGCGGCCGAGCGGATGCCGGCCATGACACGGTCGTGCTCGTCCTGGCGGGTCAGCGCCCGGAACCGATCCGGTCGCAGGGTGTCGAGGCTCACGTTGAGGCGCATCAGGCCCGCCGCGCGCAGCGGCACGGCCTGTTCCGCGAGCAGCATGGCATTGCTCGTCAAGGCCAGATCGGTGACGGCCGGCTTGGCCGCGAGAATCGCGACCAGGCGCGGCAGATCGCGGCGCAGGAGCGGCTCGCCGCCGGTCAGGCGGATCTTGTCGACCCCGAGGGACGTGAAAGCATCGACGACACGGGAGATCTCCTCGAAGTGCAGCAGATGGTCCCGCTCCAGCCACACGTAATCGTCTTCCGGCATGCAGTACTCGCAGCGCAGGTTGCAGCGGTCGGTGACCGAGATGCGCAGGCTGCGGAGCGGCCGGCCGAGGGTGTCGAGCACAAGGAGATTATAGGCGACAGGCGACAGGCGACAGGCGACAGGGGGACCAGGCGACGGGCGACAGGCGGCAGGCGACAGGGGGAGAGCAGGCGACGGGCGACAGGCGGCAGGCGACAGGGGAAGAGCAGGCGACAGGCGACAGGCGGCGGGCGACAGGGGAAGAGCAGGCGACAGGCGAGAGGCGGCAGGCGTTAGGCGGCAGGCGTCAGGCGGCAGGCGTCAGGCGGCAGGCGTCAGGCGGCAGGCGTCAGGCGACAGGGGCGGGTGGTCGCCAGCGACCGGGGATGACGGCGGCGCACGAGGGGCAGCGGCCGTCGTCTGTCAGGCGATCGGCATGGATCCGGTAGGCCGTGCGTTCGACGAGCCGCTCACCGCAGGACGGGCATCGCGTGTCTTCCAGATGGCCGACCCGCCCGGGCATGTTCCCCGCGTAGACATAACGCAGCCCTGAGGCGCGGCCGATGTCTGCGGCCCGGCGCAGCATCGCGCCCGTCGTGTCCGGCGTGTCACCCATCCTGTAGTCGGCGTGGAATGCCGTGACGTGCCACGGGATGTCGGACGAGACGGACGCGATGAAAGCCGTGAGGTCCCGGATCTCGTCCGGGGTGTCGTTGAAGCCGGGGACGAGCAGCGTCACGATCTCGACCCACAGGCCCGCCCCGTGCGCCCGTTGAATCGTGTCGAGCACGGGCTGCAGCCGACCGCCCAGCTTTCGGTACTTGCGGTCATTGAAACCCTTCAGATCGATCTTGAAGAGATCGAGCCATGGGGTCAGGTACTCGATGGCCTGGGGCGTGCCGTGACCGTTCGAAACGAACCCGGTCCGCAGGCCCGCGGCCCGGGCCTCCTTGAAAACCGCCACGGCCCACTCGCTCGTTATCAGCGGCTCGTTGTACGTGCTGATGACGCTGCGCGCCCCCTGGCGGACGGCGGCGCGGACCAGAGCCGACGGAGAGGCCTCGGTCACGGGCGCGCCCGCGGCGTCGTCGCGGAGCGCCTGCGAGGTCAGCCAGTTCTGGCAGTAGGCACAGTGGAGGTCGCATCCCAGCATCCCGAAGCTGAACGCGAGCGAGCCGGGCTCGACGTGGAAGAACGGCTTCTTCTCGACGGGATCGCAGTGGGCGCCGGCCACGTAGCCCCACGGCACCAGCAGCCGGCCGCCGCGGTTGAAGCGGACCTTGCACACGCCCGAGGCCCCGTCGGGAATCGGGCAGGCATGGCCGCAGGCGTAGCACCGGACCCAAGTCCCGTTGTAGGTCTCGTAAAGGTCGCCTTCCCGGGTGCGGGCGGCCAGCGAGTCGGCCAGCGTCGCCATGGGTCTGTTGTAGCGCCACGTCGCGCGGATTGCAAACGTTCCCCTTTTCAACCGGCGCCGGACGCGGCATGATGCGTGGCATCTCCCGGAGGCGCCCGACGTGAACCCCGCGACCCGGCTCAGGTCTCTCGACGTGTTCCGCGGCCTGACGATGGCCGGCATGGTCGTCGTGAACAATCCCGGCGACTGGGGGCACGTGTACGCCCCGCTGCTCCACGCCGCATGGCACGGGTGCACCCCGACGGATCTCATTTTCCCCTTCTTCCTCTTCATCGTCGGCGTGTCAATGACCATGTCGAGGTCGACGATGGGAGATCCGTGGACGATCGTGCGGCGTGCGGTGGTGATCTTCGGACTCGGGATGATCCTCGCGCTCTATCCCAGGTGGGATGTCTCGGTCGTTCGCATTCCGGGCGTCCTCCAGCGGATCGCCGTCTGCTACCTGGTGGTCGCGTTTCTCTACCGCTTCACCGCGCCCGGTGCCGCGAGCGATGACGGCCGGCGGCTTGCCCACGGCGGGCGGCTGCTCGCCTGGGCCGTCGGGCTCACGCTCGGGTATTGGGCGGTGATGATGCTGGTGCCGCCGCCTGGCGGGACGGCGGGGGACCTGTCGCCGTCGGGCAACCTCGGCGCGTACATCGACCGCACGCTGCTGGGCGGGCACCTGTGGGTCCAGTCGAAGACGTGGGATCCCGAAGGGCTGCTGAGCACGTTTCCCGCGATGGCGACGACGCTGCTCGGCACCGTGGCCGGGCTGTGGCTGGGGTCGCAGGCGGCACCGCGCCGGAAGGCCATGTGGCTGGCGGGCGCAGGCCTCGCGGCCATGCTGGTCGGCTGGGCGTGGGGGTTCGCGTTTCCCATCAACAAGAACCTCTGGACGAGTTCGTACGTCTGGTTCACCGGAGGGTGCGCAGCCGTGTTCCTGGCGTTGTGCTACGCGCTCGTCGATGTGCGCGGCTGGGCGAGGTGGGGATGGCCGTTCGAGGTGCTGGGCTTGAATGCGATTGCGCTGTTCGTGCTGTCGGGCTTGGCGACGAAGTTCCTGATCTTCCACAAGACCAGTGGGCCCGATGGCCAGACGATTTCATGGCTGACGTACGCCTATCGGACGTGGTTCGTGCCGCTGGGGAGCCCGTACAACACGTCGCTGCTCTTCGCCCTGGCGAATCTCGCGGTGCTGTGGATCGTGCTGTTCGTCATGTACCGGCGGAACCTCTTCCTGAAGGCGTGACGTGATGGCCGACGGGCGAAGCGGCTTCTTCGGAGCGCGGCCGAAGCTTCCGCGTCCGGTCTGGCTCGTGTCGTGGACCAGCTTCTTCACCGACACGGCGTCGGAGGCGGTCTATCCGTTGCTGCCGCTGTTCCTCACTCGCGTCGTGGGCGGAGGCGCATTCGCGCTGGGGCTCATCGAGGGCGCGGCCGAAGGTCTCAACGCCATCCTCCGGATCGTCTCGGGTCGGCTGTCGGATCGCTGGCGGCGCCGCAAGCCGCTCGTGGTGGCGGGCTACAGCCTGTCGTCTGCCGCGCGGCCCCTCATCGCGTTCGCGACGACATGGCCGCACGTGCTGGCCGTGCGCCTGGCGGATCGCGTGGGGAAGGGCATTCGGAGCGCGCCGCGGGATGCCCTGCTGGCGTCGTGGGCGGATCCCGCCTCCCGCGGATACGTCTTTGGCCTGCACCGGGCGATGGACCACGCGGGGGCGGTGGTGGGCCCGCTGCTCGCCTCCGCGTTCCTGTGGATCTCTCCTGATGACTACCGGACGCTGTTCCTGCTGACGGTGATTCCCGGGGCGATCGCGGTGGGGATGCTGGTGCCGGTGCCGGACATGTCGGGGGCCGGGGGCCGGGGACCGGGGACCGGTTCCGATACGCTGCCACCAACGGGCCGCGTGCCTGCCAAACCACCCGACCACCACGCCGTCATTCCCGCGGACGCGGGAATCCAGGCACGCATCGACGACTCGACGGGCGGGGCCGGGCGGCTCGGCCCCACGTTCCGTCACTACCTCATCGTCTTGACCGTGTTCGCGCTGGGGAACTCGACGGATGCGTTTCTGCTGCTGCGCCTGAGCGATGCGGGCATCGGAGCGGCGTGGATTCCCATTCTCTGGGCCGCGCTCCACGTGGTGAAAGCGAGCGCGTCGCCCATTGGGGGACGGCTCTCGGACCGGTTCGACCGGCGCCGCATCATCTCGATTGGATGGCTGTTCTACGCGGCGGTCTACGTCGGGTTCGCGTACTCCTCGTCGGCGCTGACGCTGGTGCCGGTGTTTCTCGCGTACGGCATCTACTACGGTCTGACCGAAGCGGTCGAGAAGGCCCTCGTCGCCGACATCGCGCCGGCTGAGGCTCGGGGGCTGGCGTTCGGCTGGTACCACGCCGTCGCCGGCATCGGCGCGTTGCTCGCGAGCGTGGCATTCGGCGCGATTTGGAAGGCCGCCGGCGCGCGCGCGGCGTTCCTCACCGGCGCGGTGCTGGCTCTGCTGGCGGCAGTGATGCTCTCACAGCTACGGATTCGAGGCGGCGAACGCCACTGACGACGGGCCCGCTCCGGCGGGGTGCGGGATCGTCGTCTCGTGCGCGGCCGGGACGTCTCGTCGCCGAATCGTTCGCCCCGTCGTGTCTGGCTGACTGTTCCCCTGAGCGAGTTGGCCCAGCCGCCTCCAACGCTGTATCGTAGGGCGTCAGCGTCCTGCCCCCAGCGCTGCGAGATGCGATCTCGGAGTGATGCTCATGCGCCACAGTCTGGTCGGTCGTGTAGCGGCTCTGTCAGCCGTGTGTCTGGTTGCCGCGCGAATCGCGTCGGCGCAGCCGGCCGGTGTCGGGGCGACGGCGGCCGGGCCGGCGCAGGGGGCCGCGCCGAGTCCACTCAGCCTCGAGGAAGCGGTCGCCGGCGTGCTGGATCACGCGCCGCTCAGGCGGATGGCGCTGGCCAGGCTCGACGCGAACCGCCGATCGGCCGGCGCCGCAGGCGCCTGGCCGAACCCATCCATCGAGGTGCGCGCGGAGAACTGGACGTTCGGGGCCTGGCAGTGGTCGGCGAGCGCGGATCCGTTCAGGGTCCCCGTCGACTTCCTCACGGTCGTGACGCAGCCCATCGACCTCGGTGGCAAGCGGGGGGCGCAGCGCGGTCTTGCCGAGGGCGAGGTTCAGCAGGCGTCGGCCGAATTGCAGCGGATCGAACGCTCGCTCGCCCTGCAGGCGGTTCGCTTCTACCTGGACGTCATCCGGACGCGTGACGAGGCGGCCGCCCTGGCCGAGAACCAGCGCAGCCTGGAGACCGTCGTGTCGACGCTGTCGGCGCGCGTCCAGGAGGGGGTGGCGCCGGCCTCGGATCTGGCCCGCTTCCGGGTCGAGTCCGCCCGCGTGGCCTCGCAGGTCTTGAGGACGAGGATCGAACTCGAGCGCAGCGCCGCATCGCTCGCGACGCTCATGGGGATCCCGGATGTGGATCCGGCACGTCTGACGGCGCCGGCACCGCCGGTGCTGCCGGAGTCCACGGAACAGGGGCTCGTCGCGCGCGTGGTGGAAGCCTCGGCAGAGGTGGCCGCCGCGCGGGCCCGGGCCCGCGTTGCGGAGGGGGCCTCGGCGCTCGAGCGGTCCAGGCGAGCACCTGCCCTCGACGTGGCCGGCGGATACAAGCGCACGGCGGGGATCAACGCCGCCGTGCTGGGCGTGCAGCTCACCCTGCCGCTGTTCGATCGGAACACCCGGGCCGTGGCGCAGGCGGCCGCCGAGGCGCTGGCGACCGGGTTCGAGGCGACGGCCGTGGAGGAGCGGGTTGCGGGCGAAGGGCGAGTGGCCGCGCGCCACGCGATGGCCCTGGCCGACCGCGCGGCACACGTGGATCGGGAGCTGCTCGAGCCGGCCGACATCGTCCGGACGGCCGCGCGGGCGGCGTTCCGCGAAGGCGCGTCGGAGATCCTGACCCTTGTCGACGCCGAGCGTGTCTACCTCGAGGCGCATCGCGAGGCCCTGCAGCTGAGGCTGGACGCGCTGGCGGCGGCCTTCGAACTGCGGATCATGCTCGGAGAGGAGATTCACCGATGATCGGAGCACGGAGAGGAGAATCCGGTCTCACGCGGCCGGTGCTCATCATGGCTGGATCCGCCGTCGTGGTGACGGTGCTGGCGGCGGCCCTGCTCTTCCGCACGCCGGCCCCGGCGCCGGAGGCGGAGCGCGGGGCCTCGGTCGAGCCGGACGGGACGGTGGTGCTGAGCGAGGCCGCGTCACGAGAGGCGGGCCTGGCCGTGGAGCAGGCCAAGACCGTCACTCGTCGCGACTCCCTGGTCGCGCCGGGCACGATCGCCCTCGACGAGCGGCGCACGGCCCGAATCGGGTCGCCGGTCGAGGGGAAAGTGGTCGAGGTGTTCTCCGAAATCGGCGACCGCGTCAAGGCCGGGGCCGAACTGGCGCACCTGATCAGCCCGCTGGTTCACGAGGCGTGGGCGAGCTACCGAACGGCTGTAGCCGAACGCCGCAAGGCCGAGACCGACCTGCAGTTCGCCACGCAGGCCGACGAGCGGATGGCCCGGCTCTTCGCGGCGCAGGCGGTCTCGGAACAGGACGTGCAGCGCGCGAAAACGAACCGCGTCACCGCCGAAGAGCAGGTGAACATCGCGCGCACCCAGGTACGGCGCGCGGAAGAAGAGCTCGAGCATCTCGGCGTGACGAACAGCGAAGACCCCAGCGGGGAATCGGGCGAGCAGATTCCCGTGCGGTCTCCGCTGAACGGCGTCGTTCTCGATCGGCTGATCACCGAGGGCGGGGCGGTGACGCCCGGCACGCCGCTGTTCGTGGTGAGCGATCTCACCAGCCTGTGGGCGCTGGCGGAGATCGACGAAACCGCGCTGCCGCACGTCAAGGCGGGGCTCCCGGTCGACGTCCAGGTGGCGGCGTATCCGGCGGAACGGTTCTCCGGGCAGATCGCGTGGGTGGCGGACACGATCAACCCCAAGACGAGGCGCGTGACGGTGAGGTGCACGGTGCCCAACGTGGACAACAGGCTCAAGCCGGAGATGTACGCCACGATCACGCTGGGCGAGGGCGAGCCGCGCGCGCTGGTCGCGGTCCCGTCCCAGGCCGTGCAGGAACTGGACGGGAAAGCGGCCGTGTTCGTCGAAGAGGCCCCGGGGCGCTTCGTTCGGCGCTTCGTGACGGTCGGGGCCGACGTCGAGGGCTGGATCGAAGTGACCTCCGGCGTGAAGTCCGGTGAGAAGGTCGTCACCGGCGGGGCGTTCCTGCTCAAGTCCGAGCTGCTGAAGCCGGCCGGCGCGGGAGAGTGACGTGGGCTGGATCGAACGGTTCGTCGCGGCGTCCCTGGGGCAGCGCCTGTTCGTGCTGCTGTGCGTGGCCGCCCTGATCGTGACGGGCGTCGTCGCCTTCCGGGACCTCCCGGTGGAGGCGTTTCCGGATCTGACGAACAACCAGGTGGTCATCGTCACCGAGGCTCCGGGCCTGGCGGCGACCGAGGTCGAACAGCGGGTCTCGTATCCCATCGAGACCACGGTCATGGGGCTGCCGGGGGCCCAGCAGGTGCGGTCGGTCTCGAAGTTCGGGCTCTCGATCGTCACCATCGTGTTCGACGATTCGGTGCCCGTGTACTTCGCCCGGCAGCTCGTGAACGAACGCCTGCTCGAGGCCCGGGGGCGCGTCCCGGACGGCCTCGAACCCACGCTCGGGCCCGTGGCGACGGCCTTCGGCGAGATCTACCAGTACCTCATCGAAGGCGAGTCGGCCGACGCGATGGCCAAGAAGACGCTTCACGACTGGGACATCCGCAACCGGCTTCGTTCCGTGGCCGGGGTAAGCGAGATCAACTCGTGGGGCGGGCTGACGCAGCAGTACCACGTGGTGGTGGACCCGCGGCAGCTCGACCGCTACGGGCTGACGCTCCACCAGGTCTTCGAGGCCATCGCCGACAACAACGCGTCCTTCGGCGGCGGCTTCATCGAGCACCGGTCGGAGCGGTACACGATCCGCGGCGTGGGCCTGGCCCGATCCCTCGACGACATCGGGAGCATCGTCGTCGCGGCGGCGGAGGGCACGCCGGTGTTCGTGCGCGACGTGGCGGAGGTCGCGATCGGGGCGATGCCGCGCAACGGCGCGGTGACGCGCGACGGCAAGGGCGAAAGCGTGGCCGGCATGATCATCATGCTGAAGGGCGAGAACGGCAAGGACGTGGCCGCCCGCGCGAAGGCCAAGATGGGCGAGATCGAGAGTTCGCTGCCGGCGGGCCTGTCCATCACGCCGTTCTACGATCAGACGGAGGTCATCGATCGGACCGCGCACACGGTGAGCCGGAACCTCATCGAGGGCTCGCTCCTGGTGGTCGTCGTCCTCTTCGCGTTCCTGGGCGACGCGCGGGCCGCGCTGCTCGTGGCCGCCGTCATCCCCCTGTCGATGCTGGTCGGCTTCATCGGCATGCGGGTGTTCGGGGTGTCGGCCAACCTCATGTCGCTCGGCGCCATCGACTTCGGCCTGATCGTGGACGGCGCCGTCGTGATGATGGAGAACTTCGTCCGGCGCCGATCGGAGTTTCACCCCGGCCCGGGCGAGGATCCCGAGCAGGCGCGCCTGGGCCTGTTCCGGTCGGCCGCGACGGAGGTCGCGCGCCCGATCCTGTTCGGCGTCCTGATCATCGTGGCCGTGTACCTGCCGATCTTCGCGCTGGAGGGCCTCGAGGGCAAGATGTTCCGGCCCATGGCCATCACGGTGTGCTCGGCCATCCTCGGGTCGCTGCTGCTCTCGCTGACGGCGATTCCGGTGAGCGCCTCGTTTCTGCTGAAGCTCGGGGGCGGCGAGCACGAGAGCGCCTGGTTCGAGCGGCTCAGGCATTTCTACACGAAGCACCTGAGCGTGCAGATGGACCGCCCGTGGCGGACGCTGGGCGTGGCGGTCGTCCTGGTGGTCGTCGCCCTCGGATCGGTTCCCTTCATCGGAACCGAGTTCATGCCGAAGCTCGACGAGGGGTCGCTGCTCATCGAGACCCGCAAGCTGCCGTCGGTGTCGCTGGCCGAGTCCGTCGAAATCTCCACCCGCGTCGAGCGGATCGTCCGCCGGTTTCCCGAGGTCAGGCAGGTCGTCACCAAGATCGGGCGGCCAGACCTGGCCACGGAGGCCATGGGCATCTACCAGGGCGACGTCTACGTTCTCCTGCATCCGATTGACGAGTGGACCACGGGGCGCACCAAAGAGGACCTCGTGGTGGCCATGTCCGAGGCGCTGGGCGACCTGCCGGGCGTCGAGTGCAACTTCACCCAGCCGATGGCGATGCGGCTCGACGAGGTCGTCTCCGGGGTCAAGGCCGACGTCGCGGTGAAGGTGTTCGGGCCGGACGCCGGGCGGCTGGAGCAGATCGGCAGCGAGATCCAGCAGGTGCTGTCGGCCGTGCCGGGCGCGGCCGACCTGCAGGTCGAGGTCCTGTCCGGCGCTGCCCAGCTCGAGATCGTGATCGACCGCGCGCGCGCCGCCCGGTTCGGCATCAACGTGGCGCACGTCCGGGAGATGATCGAGACCGCGATCGGGGGTGCCGTGGCGACGCAGATTCTGGACGGGTCGCGGCGTTTCGACGTGGTCGTGCGTTTTCCCGACGATGTGCGCGGCAACCCCGATGCCATCGGCGCGCTGCTGCTGACGGCGCCCGGAGGCGAGCGCGTGCCGCTGGGCAACATCGCGACCATCTCGATGGTGCGGGGGTCCGAGGCCATCAACCACGAGAACGCGCAGCGCCGCCTGGTCGTCCAGACGAACGTGCGCGGCCGGGACATCGGCGGGTTCGTCAGCGACGCGCAGAGCCGGCTGGCCGGCCGGCTGACGCTTCCCGAAGGCTACTACATCACCTGGGGCGGGCAGTTCGAGAACCAGCAGCGGGCCATGCTGCGGCTGATGATCGTCATCCCCCTGTCGCTGGTCCTGATCTTCGTGCTGCTGTTCGTGACGTTCGGGACCGTGCGACAGGCCACGCTGGTCATCCTGAACGTGCCGTTCGCCCTCGTGGGCGGAATCGGTGCGCTGTGGCTTCGCGGCCTCAACCTGAATCTCTCCGCGTCGGTCGGGTTCATCGCGCTCTTCGGCGTGGCGGTCCTGAACGGCGTCGTGATGATTGCCGCCATCAACCGCCTCCGCAAGGAGGGCGCCGCCCTCAGGCCGTCGATCGTCGAGGGGGCGGGCCATCGCCTGAAGCCCGTGCTGATGACGGCCCTCGTGGCGTCCCTGGGATTCGTGCCCATGGCGCTGTCGACGGGGGCGGGCGCCGAGGTTCAGCGCCCTCTGGCCACGGTGGTGATCGGCGGCATCGTGACATCGACGATGCTGACGCTCATCGTGCTTCCGACGATCTACGAGATCATCGAGCGCTGGGTGTTGAAGCATGTGGCCGAAGGCGGGACGTGCCTCGAGATGCCGGGGGTGTGACGACCGGGTGCCGGAGAGAGGGGCCGCGTGCGGCTGCGACGGGCGTCGGTGGTTTACACTGAGAGGTGCTGCGGCACGGTCGACTCATGCTCCGACGCGCGAGACGGCGATCGGCGAGTCCGGGGGGAGCGGGTCCGGACGGACTGAAGGATCCATGAAACGCATTCTTGTGACCAATGACGATGGCGTTCGGTCGGAGGGACTGACGGCGCTGGCCGACGCCCTGCGCCCTCTGGGTGAGGTGGTGATCGTGGCCCCGGCGAAAGAAGCGAGTGCCGTCGGGCACGCGCTGACGCTGCACCAGCCGTTGCGGCTCGAGGAAGTCGGTCCGGGCGCGTTTGCCGTCGACGGGACGCCGACCGACTGCGTCAACATCGCCGTGGCGATCGTGCTGCGCGGCCTGCCCGATCTAGTCGTGTCGGGGATCAACAAAGGCTGGAACCTGGGTGACGACGTGACGTACTCCGGGACCGTGTCGGGGGCGCTGGAAGGCGCGCTGCTTGGCGTGCCGTCGATTGCCGTGTCGCTGCAGCGGACGCGCAGCGCGCTCGACTTCTCGGACTCGGCACGGGCGGCGGCCTACTGGGCGGAGGTTGTGCTGACGCACGGGTTGCCGGCGCGCACGTTCCTGAACATCAACGTCCCGCGCAAGGTCACGGGGGGCTTCAAGGTCACGGTCCAGGCGAAGCGGAATCACGTGACGTCCGTGGCCGAGCGCATCGATCCCAAGCACCGGCCGTACTACTGGATAGACGAAGCGGAAGACGAGTGGGAGCCGCACGATCGGTCCGACTACCAGGCCGTGCGTAACGGGTTCATCTCGGTCACGCCGCTGCAGCCCGACATGACCGCCTACGATGCGCTCGCGCGGGTGGAATGGTGCCTGCGGAACAACGGTGCGGTACCCGGGCGATCCCGGACGGTCACGCCGCGGGGCGGGCGCGTGACCGTGTCACGCAGGACCCAGGCCGGCCGACGTGTACGGTGATGTGTCGCCACCCTGCGCGCGGGTCGACTCAAGGTGACGGCGTCAACTCCGCGGTGTCATTCCGGCGAAGCTTGCCCCGGCTGATGAGCCGGGGGCGGGCCTGCCTCGCCGAAGCGGGCGCAGCCGCGCCCATTGTTTCGTCATTCCCGCGAAGGCGGGAATCCATGCGTCATGCGCTGGTCGGCCTGGCGCTTGTGCTGACGATGGGCGCTGCGGGGCTCGCTCAGCGGGGACTCCCGCCGAACCCGCCGGTGCCGGAGGGTGTCACCGTGACGCGCGACATTCCGTACGTGACGAACGGCCACGAGCGTCAGCGGCTCGACTTGTATCTTCCGGAGACCGGGGCACGGCTTCCCGTGATTGTCTGGATCCACGGCGGGGCGTTCCGGACGGGTTCCAAGGACCAGCACGTGCCGCTCGAGTACGTCGGCGACGGGTACGCCGTCGCGAGCATCAACTACCGGCTCAGCCAGCACGCCACGTTTCCGGCCCAGATCGTGGATGCCAAGTCGGCCGTCCGGTGGCTGCGCGCGAACGCGGAGCGCTACCGGCTCGACCCGGCGCGGATCGCGGCGTGGGGCGAGTCGGCGGGCGGGCATCTGGCCGCGATGCTGGGGACGTCGGCCGGTGTCGCTGAGTTCGACCAGGGCGAGCATCGCGACGTGTCGAGCGCCGTGCAGGCGGTCGTCGACCACTTCGGGCCGACCGACTTCCTCCAGATGGACGCCCACCGCCTGCCCGGAGGCATGGCGCACGACGCGCCGGACTCGCCCGAGTCGCAACTGGTCGGCGGTCCCATCCAGCAGCACCCCGACCGGGTCGCGCGCGCGAATCCGATCGCCTACGTGAACGGCAACGAGCCGCCGTTCCTGATCGTGCATGGAGATCGCGACCCGCTGGTGCCGTATCACCAGAGCGAACTGCTGCGAGCTGCGCTCGAAAAGGCGGGCGCGCCGGTGACGTTCCATACTGTACCCGGCGGCGGCCACGGCGGCTTCACGGATCCGAAGGTGGGGGAGTTGACGAAGGCGTTCCTGGCGGCGCACCTGAAGAGTTCCTTGGACAGGGACGCACGCATGCGGTAGACTGGTGAGACGTCGGGGCGTGGCTCAGCCTGGTAGAGCACTCGGTTCGGGACCGAGGGGTCGGTGGTTCAAATCCACTCGCCCCGACCAACAGATTCGAAGAAGAAGGCCAGCGCACGCTGGCCTTTTCCACGTACCGGCTCTGCCGGCGCGTCGGTTCTCGTGACGGGCGACTCCGCCATCGCGTGCTCGACAACCGTACCCTCGTGACGGAATGGCGGCGCACACGGTCTGTGAGATCCTGACCTCGGCAGACGTCCACCTGAGCCGGTATGATCGGCAGGTTCGCGAATCGGGGGAATCGATGAGGAACGCCGCGTCCGTCGTCATGGTGCTCGTCTCGCTGGCCGCCGCGCCGGCGCTCGCGGCTGAGCAGCCGGCCCGGGGCGTCCAGGCCCGCGTTTCGTTCTCCGCGTCCGCGCGCGCCGAGCCCGTCACCGGGCGCGTGTACGTCGCACTCAATCACGTCGATGCACCGGCGACGGGCCGCGGCGGTGGCGGCGGGCCCATCCAGCAGGCGGGGCCGACGGGCGCGCCGCTGTTCGGCCTCAACGTCACGGGGCTGAAGCCAGGCGCCACGGCCGTCATCGACGGCACGGTGTTCGGCCACCCGGTCGCGAGCCTCGACGACATCCCCAAGGGCGAGTACCTGGTGCAGGCGTTCGTGAACGTCTACACCGAGTTCAGGCGCGCCGACGGCCACACGGTGTGGGCGCACATGGACCAGTGGGAAGGACAGAACTGGCGGCGCTCGCCGGGGAACCTGTTCTCGACGCCGAAGAAGGTCTTCATCGATCCCCAGGCGAGGGACCCGAAGTCGCGCATCATCGACCTGGTCTGCGACCAGGTCATCCCGCCGATCGCCGACCAGCCGGACACGCCGTACGTGAAGCGGCTGAAGTTCAAGAGCGCGATCCTGTCCGCCTGGTGGGGACAGCCGATCTACCTGGGCGCGACCGTGCTCCTGCCGAAGGACTACGACACGCACCCGGACGTGAAGTACCCGGTGAACTACTCCCAGGGCCACTTCTCGACTCGGGCGCCGGGCGGGTTCGGATCGGGCGGCGCATTCGACGCGCTGTGGCTCGCCGAAGACACGCCGCGCTTCCTCTACGTCACCTTCCAGCACCCGACGCCGTACTACGACGACTCGTACGCGGTGAACTCGGCGAACAACGGCCCGTACGGCGACGCGATCCTGCAGGAGCTCATCGCGGCCGTCGAAGAGCGGTTCCGCGTCATCCGCGAACCGTGGGCGCGCAAGCTCTCAGGCGGGTCAACTGGGGGCTGGGAGGCGCTGGCGCTGCAGATCTTCCATCCGGACTTCTTCGGAGGCGCATGGGCGTCCTGCCCCGACGCGGTCGACTTCCGCGCCCACCAGATCGTCAACATCTACGACGACGACAACGCGTACTTCGTCGAGCGGCCGTGGACCCGGATCGAGAGGCCGAACCAGCGCAGACCCGACGGCACCATCATCTCGATGATGAAAGACGAGAACTGGTTCGAACTGGTGTCGGGCGACCGCTCGCGCTCGGGCGGCCAGTGGGACATCTGGGAGGCGACTTACGGCCCGGTGGGCGACGACGGGTATCCGAAGCCGATCTGGGACAAGAGGACGGGAAAGATCGACAAGGAGGTCGCCGCGTACTGGAAGCAGCACTACGACCTGCGGGCGATCCTCGAACGCGACTGGCGCACGCTCGGGCCCAAGCTGGTGGGTAAACTACACGTCTACACCGGAGACGACGATTCGTTCTACCTCGACAACGGCGTCGAGCTGTTGGAAACGTTCCTCGAGTCGACCAAGACCCCGTACTATGCGGGCAGCGTCACCTACAAGCGGGGCGCGCCGCACTGTTTCGGCCCGACAGCGAAGGAGCTGCTCGACGCCATGACGCGGCACATCGAGCGCACGGCGCCGCCCGGAGCCGACATCACGAGCTGGCGGCACCGGTAGGGTGAGGCCATGAACGAGCGCCGCCTGCTGATCGTCGATCTGAGCGTCAATCCCGCCGTGTACCGCCCGGTGGATCACTGGCGGCCGCACGTCGAGGCCTTGGGGGTGCCGGTGGACGTCTGCCGTCCTTCGGACGGCGGCGCGCCCGCCGGCCTCGCGCGGTATTCGCATGCGATCCTGACGGGCAGCGAGGCGAGCATCCTCGCGGACGCCGAGTGGATCGTCCGGGCCTGCGACCTGACGCGCGCGCTGGACGCGCACCACGTGAAGCTGCTCGGCAGCTGCTTCGGCCACCAGATGCTGGCCCGAGCCTTGTCGGGGCCGGCCTTCGTGCGCCGCACGCCCACGCCGGAGTTCGGATGGGTCGAGGTGCGAACGATCGCAGGCATTGCCCGCGATCCCGTCGTCGAGGCGCTGCCAGACCGATTCCACGTCTACACCTCCCACTTCGACGAGGTGTGGCCGCTTCCGCCCGGCTGGGAACGCGTGGCCGATACCGCCGACTGCCCGTTCGCCGTCGTGCGTCGTACGCGGGGCGGTGCGTGGGGCATCCAGCCGCACCCTGAGATCGGTGTCAACGAAGGGCAGGCGCTGCAGGCGTCGTATCTGGAGACGATGCCGGAGCGCCGCGACGTGCTCGAGCGGGGCTGGCACGCACAACCCCTGGACGATCGCCTCGCGCCCGCGCTGGTCAGGGGCTTCCTCGACGCGTGACGCCGCCGGGCGCTCCTGTGCGGTCTCGCGGACGAGGGCGAGGCTGGTTCGGACAGGCACGCCCCCTGTGAGCCAGCGATCACGGTTTCGTCGTTTCGGGTTCAGGTCCGTTGAGTCGCCGCGCTGCGATCCCGCGGAATTCCGAACCATCAGGGACGGCACGCTTCCTGCTTCGTTCCCGGAAGGCGCGGTGTCCGCGCCAGGGGGCCGAACGTGATGCCGCGCGCGAGACTCATCTGGATCATCGTGGCCGTCATTGGGATCCTGTCGGGGTTGTCCGTGCCCCGCGCCCACTTCGCTCATGCCAGTCAAGGGACCGTGAGCGTCCCCTCCGCTCGCTGACACGTCCCTCGTAACCTGCCTTCCGTGTCGGTGATGGCGCGCGTTGGCGCGTTCACTGGCGTGCCGCGCTGAGCACGATGCCCACGGCTACCGCGATACCGGCGGCGAGGGCCACGAGGCTGAATCGGCGCGGTTCACGCTCCGCCTGGGGCAGGAGGTGGGTGGCACCGACATAGATGAGCGCCCCGGCTGACAGCGCGAGCAGCGCGCCCAACTGGGGCTGCGAGATTCGGCTGACGAAGGGGTACGACACCACCGTCCCGAAAGGCGTCGTCAGCGCCGCGGCGAAGAAGGCGAGCACGAAGGACGTGCGTTTCGAGAATCCGCCACGCACGAGCAGCGTGTAGGTGATGAGTCCCTCGGGGAATTCGTGCAGCACCATACCGATGGCCACGAGCACGCCCGTCTGGACGCTGACGTTGAAGCTGATCGAATAAACGATGCCGTCCAGGAACGAGTGGAAGCCGATGCCGACGAGCGGTACGAGGCCCAGAGCGTACCCGTTGGCCGAGGGCTTGTCGCACACGTAGGCCGTGATGAAGCGATTGAAGAAGTGCATGAACAGGTAGCCGGCAAAGAGGTAGACCGGCGCCCGTGGATGCATCGTGAACGACGTCGGGACGACGTGGAGGAATGAGACGGCGATAAGGACGCCGGCCGCGAAACACGCGAAGTAGCTGGCGTTGTGACGGGCCCAGGCGTCGAAGTGCCGGATGGCGTAGATGCCGCTGGTGGTGACGCCGGCGGCCAGGAGGCTCATGACGGTGGCAGTCGCGAAGCCGGGTTGCATGATTCCCCTCCGCGGTCGGGCACAGGGCAGGCATCTGGACGGGCTAGCCCGTTCCTGTTTATGAGCATATGCTCATTATCGGGCAGGGGCAACCCGAGCCGACCGGGGCGCAACCCGTACTGACCGGGGCGTAGCGTGCCCGGCGTCGCCGAACGGGCAGGCGCAGCCCTCACCGCCGGACGGGGTACTTGTACGGCGGCGGCAGCGGCTTTCTCGGCAGCATCTCGTTCCTCATGGCGGTGTGATAGACGAAACTGGCCGTGATGACCGCCGACTGGATGAGATCCTCCGGCACCAGGTGGTCGTACAGGTCCAAGTTCGTGTGATGGATCCGCGTCGAGTAGTCGATGGGGTCCTGAATCCACTGGAACGACGGGATGCCGACGAGATCCAGCGCCCCGTGATCCGACCCCATGGTCGATCGGGGTGAGAGCTGCGTCATCCCGAGATCTGCGAACGGCTTCATCCACGCTTCGAAGATCGGCGCGACCTGCACGTTCTGCTGCAGGTAGATGCCGCGGATCCGTCCGGTGCCGTTGTCGTAGTTGAAGTAGCCGGAAACCTTGGCGTGATCGGGCTTGAGCGTCATGGTCTCGACGCTGGCGAAGTGATTCTCGACGTAGGCCTTCGAACCGACCCACCCTTTTTCTTCGGCTCCCCACAGGACGACGCGGATCGTACGTCGCGGCTTCACGCCGATGGCCTTCAGGATGCGCGCGGCCTCCATCGACACGGCCACGCCCGCCGCGTTGTCGGCGGCGCCGGTCCCCGGGCTCCACGAGTCGATGTGGCCGCCCAGCATGACGATCTCGTCCTTCCGGTCGGTGCCGGGAATCTCGGCGACGACGTTGTAGCCCTGCAGGTCGGTGTCGTAGAACTCGGTTCGGACCTCGACCTCCATGGTCGCGGGCTCCCGGTATTCCTCGAGGATCCGGACGATGCGGTTGTAGTGCTCGACGGCCAGGATGATCTCGGGCAGCGGGCGCGGGCGCTTGGGATCGCGCGCGGATCGGATGCCGGTGGCGACGACGGTTCCGTAATCTCCGCGGCCGCCGCTGCTCGGCTGCACGAGTACGCCGACCTGCTCGGCGCGGAAGAAGTCTTCGAGGTCGTCGAGGAAACCGCGAGCGTAGTCTGCGCTCGGGGGGTCTTCGTCCGGAATCGGATAGCTGGCGAGTGCCTGAAGGCTCTCGGGCGTGTGGCGGCGCGCATCCGCCGTGAAGTGCGGCGTCGTCGGACGTGGCGGCTGATAGAGGACGATACGGCCTTTGAGCGTGCCGCGGTACTTCGCAAAGTCTGCAGGCGAGCTGATGGAGACGTGCAACGGCTCGCCCGTGATCTTCCCGTTGGTGGACGAGCCCCACTCGACGGAGATGGCCAGGAGCGGTGCGTAGTGTGGCGTCAGCAGGTGCGCGGAGACGTAGCGCGGCGCCCAGCCGACACCAAAAATCCCGTACGGCTCCAGCGCCACGTTCTCGAGGCCCCAGCCTTTCATCGTCTCGGCCGCCCAGCGGTTCGCGCGATCGTTGGCGGGAGAGCCGGACGGTCGGGGACCGATGACATCGGACAGATAACCCACCAGTTTCATGACCTTGGATCGCTTGATCCCTTCGTGGCGGATCTTCGCGACGATGGCGAGATCGGCCTCGTCGCTGGCGGCGAGAATGAGAACGGGAAGGACGGCGAGCGCCAACAGCAGCGTGGCGGCCGTGAGCCGGGTCCGAGCGCGCATGAAGACCTCCGGAGTGTCGAGGAGGGGGCGTTGATGCGCCCTATTGTGCCCGAAGAGACTCCGGCGCGCACGCGGGCTACAGAGGCATGGGGTGACCCCGAGGGCATGGTGCGACTTCCCACACGGCGGCGGAGTGGGTAGAATCAGCGAAACCGCATCATTCCGGCCGTCCTCCCGCGGATGCCCGTGGACTGTCGGCGTCTCATCGCCGGTGGCCCGGAGGTGGCCCCGACGGGCCGGATGGGCCCCCATCAGCCTCAGTGGCTGGAAAGGAGTCTGGACCATGCGCAAGGTGACGACGGTTGCTCTGGGATCCCTGCTGCTCTGCGTGGCGTCCGCGGCAAACGGGCAGTCCGAGTCCCGCATCCTCAACACCGTGTCGCCGAAGGCGATGTCCGCCATGCTCGAAGGGCAGAAATTCCGCATCGGCGAACTCCATCCGGACGCGCAAGTCCCGATCCTCTCCGTGGGCTGGCCCGATCGGGAGAACGGCGAATTTGAAATCCACTTCTCTGATTGCCAGGCTGGGGCGACGCCGGCCGAGTCAGAGTGCGCGGTCATCGGCTACGCCACCTGGATCGATCCCAAGAACGCCCCGCCGCTCGAGAAGATCAACGCGCTCAATGCCGGGGCGCGCTTCGGGACCGCGTTTCTCCTGCCTGCCGACGGTCAGCGGCTCAAGAAGGGGAGTCTGATCATCTCGTTCGTGCTCCCGTTGTACGGAGGCGTGGCTGACACCCACATCCGCGACAGCACGGGCGGCTGGGCTCAGGTCATGCAGTACTACCACGAGGGTCTGGCCGGAAAGCAGTAGGCCGCGCGATGGCGTATCCTTGCACGCAGGACGTGGAGGCTCCGATGTCAGGGTCGAAGGGCTCGCGTCCGGAGGACGTCATGCAGTGCGAACGGTGCGGGGCGGGCCCGGCAGGGGCAGAGTTGTTCGATCACTGCGCCCTGTGCGGGCTCAGACTCTGTGACGAATGCATGGCGGGGGGGTGCTGTGGGTACACCCCCGCCGTGTCAGGACAGGGCAGGTACGAGAGCGGGACAGCGGCCACGGTTCACGCAGCACTGCCCGCGTCCGCGGAGGCCGCGCCAGGGGATGTCAGGCGGCGGCGTCGGTCGTCATCGCGATCGGCCGCGCGCCGAGCCTGACGCCGGGACGTCGGGCCAGCCAGGCGGCCTGAGCGGGCAGCCGGGTTCAGGCGCCGGTGTCGGACGCCTTCGTCCGAAGGCGTTTCAGGCGGACGCGCTCGGCGGTGTCTTCGAGCGTCCCGCCGTGTCGGTCGCGGTCAACTCGTGGACGATCGCGGTATTGAGGACGTCTTCGAGGCGTTCGAGTCCCCGGGACGCCGTCCTGGCATCCAGCACGCGGTGATCGAAGATGAGGCGGACGAGCACCGCTCCGTCTGCGGCGACCAGGCCGTATGTGATCACGGCCGTGAGTGGCGAGCGGGGATGGAGGATGTCGGACAGCGGCGGTGACGATACCGACAGGCCGAACGTGCCGAAGTAGTTCGCACGCTGCCGTCCGACGTTCAACGCGAACCACCAGCACAGTCGTCTCAGGGGTCTGGGCAGGGCCGCCACGCGCAGGGCCGGACGGAAGTCGCTGACGTCGTCGATGGGAGCCGTCGCGCCGACGCGGATGGCTCGGCTCAGTTCCGCCAGTGGCGCCGACGCCGGGTCCTTGATCCGAACGAACAGCACCCCTCGTTCATTCGCTTCCTCGCGTTCCACGGTCACCGAGGCGACGCTGACGGGGTACTCGCAGATGTGAGGCCAGGGGAGCGAGCAGTACGCCCGTCGGAACTCGGGCATCTCGCGCGCCACGAGCCCGAACGCCTTCGCGAAGATGGCGTGCCACGACGGTCGGGACGCCTGGATGCGCCTGGCCGAGTTTACAGGCGCGATCGAACAGGCCCGCTGCACGGGTACGGTTGGCACTCCGGATGACGCGTCCATGAGGTCGCACACGACTCGCCGCATCCGGGACAACGGAATGTACCGTCCACGCATCGATGCTCCCGCAGATAATGGCCGCGCGCGAAGGAGCGGGTTGGCAGCCCCTCACCGCGAGCGGCTGCGTGACGGTGCTGACGCGCCGCGGTCGGTCCAGCCCGGCGGCCGCAGCGGGCAGTCGGGCTCGATGTCCGTTGCGTGTGCGCGATCGTAGATGCCGCGCAGCGCGTCGAGCTGCGTCGGGTAGACGTTCTCCTCCCCGATCTTGTCCCACAGCCGGGTGCGCCTCAACGCGTCGATCACGCTGTCCTTGAGGCCGCTGAACGAGACGTGCGCGCCCGTCGTGCGCAGGCGGAACACGAGCTTCTCGAGGACCTCGATGCCCGAGGCGTCGATCTCGTTGATCCCGTGCGCCACGATCAGGACCTCACGCAGGGTCCGCCCCTCGCTCGTTCTGGCGAGCACCGCGTCCTCGAGGAACCCGCAGCTCGCGAAGTTGAGCGGGCCGTCGAACCGGATGGCGGCGATGTACGGGCACTGGCGCAGGCCGTGCCGGGCCGCGTCGCGCAGGGATCCGTCCGGGTGGATGGCGAGCATGGCGACGTGGGGCCGCATCGTGCGGAACAGGTAGGCGCCGAGGGCCATGATCACACCGGTCAGGATGCCCCACTGGAGGTGCGGCGCGAAGATCAGGGTGACCACGAAGGTCGCGACGGCGGTCAGTCCGTCGAACGGCTGCGCTTTCCAGGCGTGTACCACGCCGTGCACGTTGAGCAACCCGACGACGGCCATCATGATGATGGCCGCCAGGACGGCCTGCGGCAGGTGGTACAGCAGGGGCGTGAAGAACAGCAGCGTCAGGACCACGACGATGCTGGCGAAGACGTTGGAGAGTCCGGTGACGGCTCCGCCGTGGAAGTTCACCGCGGATCTCGAGAAGGACCCGGAGACGGCGTAGCTCTGGAACAGGCTGCCCACCGCATTGGCCAGGCCCTGGCCGATCAGCTCCTGGTTCGGATCCAGCCGGTGGTGCGTGCGGGCGGCCATGGCCTTCGCGATCGAGATCGCTTCCATGAAGCCGAGGATCGAGATGATCATCGCCACCGGGACCAGCTTGATCACGACCGACGCGTCGAACTGCGGGACCCGTGGGGTGGGGAGGCCGCTGGGGATCACGCCGACGACGTCCCCGCCGGCGCTCAGCGTCAGGGCGTCCGGGTCGATCGGGCTGCTGCCCACCTTCAGTCGCCACGCGCGGCGTTCGCTGTCCTGCCCCTCAATCACCCGGACGGGCGCTCCCGCGGCGGGCACCTCGAAGCGGAACGACCGCAGACGCGCCCTCAGGGGCGGTTCTTCGCGGGTGCGGATCTCGTGGATGCGATCGTCGAGGAGGTAGCCGCTGTGGTGCAGCAGGAGCATCTGGGTCGGATCGGCTGCGTGCCTGGAGGTGAGGGTGCTGGCGTCGAACTGCCGGATGGGCCGCGTTTCGTGGCACCGGGTGCAGACCTGCGCGGTGACGGCATGCACCTCCTCCCGCCGCCTGTTCATCGTGGCGCGGAAGCGCTCCAGCTCGGTCCGCTCGCTGACCACCGTATTGAACTCGGCGACGAGATCGGTGACGGCCGGGCTCTCGATGTCGGCGAGCCTGACCTTGACGCGCTGGTCGAATCCCAGACCCCAGGCCATGACGGTGGTCACGACCACCGCCACCAGCACGCAGGGGAACCGCGGCACGAGCTTCTTCAGGCCGATCATGATCGCGAAGGCGAGCGCGGCCATGCCCAGCGTCGGCCAGTGCGTGGCGCGCATGGCTTCCTGCACGACCAGCACCACGGTCTGGTAATGGTGTTCGGCGCTGTCGACGTCGACGCCGAAGATCTTCGAGAGCTGCGAGGTCGCGATGATCAGGGCCGCGGCGTTCGTGAAGCCGTTCACGACGGGATGCGACAGGAAGTTGACGATCAGGCCGAGCTGGAGAGCGCCGAGCAGGAACTGGAACACGCCGACGAGCAACGCCAGCACGATGGCGTAGGCCACGTACTGCTCGCTCCCGGCCGACGCCAACGGCTCGAGCGCCGCTGCGGTCATCAGCGACACGACGGCGACCGGTCCGGTGGACAACTGTCGGCTCGATCCGAACAGCGACGCGACGACGGGCGGCAGGAACGCCGCGTACAGTCCGTAGTACGCCGGCAGCCCGGCCAACTGCGCGTAGGCCATCGACTGCGGGATGAGGACCAGCGCGACGGTCAGGCCCGAAATCGCGTCCGCCCGGAGCGCGGCGCCTCTGGCTTCTCCGATCCAGGCGAGGAACGGCAGGAAGCGGTGGAGCAGCGGCACCCGCGGCTTCACGGCCGTCCTGGCCGCGGAGGCCTTGGCGTCCGGTTGCGGTCGCACCTCGGCCAGGCGCTGCTTGCGCTTCGCGGCCTCCTCGATCTTGTCCATCAGGATGGCCACCGGCACCGGCTTCTCGAGCATGTCGAGGGCGCCGATTTTGATGGCTTCCGTACCCTTCTCGATCGTGGCGTGGCCGGTGACGATGATGACCTGGTGAGCCGGATCGCACGCGAGAATGCCGCGCAGCGTCTCGAGACCGTCCATGCCCGGCATGGCCAGGTCGAGGAGGATGGCGTCGAACGCGGGATCCTGGGCGCGGGCGAGCGCTTCCTGGCCGCTTCCGGCCGTTTCGACGTGCAGGCCCCTGGCTTCGAGACGGGCGGAGAGGATCTCGAGGAACTCGGGTTCGTCGTCGACCAGCAGCACCTTGAGGGGTCGTTCGCTCATCGTTCCTTCAGCTCCAGAAACTCGCCGCGTTCTCGGGGAATCACGACGCGGAGTGCGGGCGGACCGGGCTCTGCGGGCGCGGTGACTTCGGCGCCGAGGCGACGACAGGCCCGGTGGAGGCGGTCGAGGTCGGCGGGAGCGAACGGCGAGCCGGGCATGGGCCCGGCCACCGCGATCTCGACGACGACCGCCCCGGCCTCGGGTGTGACCGCGACGGAGACGGTCGCGCCCTCCGCCGCGGCCGAGAGGGCGGCGTACAAGGCGCACGAGAGCGCGTGCAGCGCGTCGAAGGCGGACCCCCGGATCGTGCCGGCCCCGTCGGGGACGGCCACTTCCAGGGCGGCCTTCTTCAGGTCGAAGAAGCGCCGGTTGATGTCCGCCAGGAGCCCGAGCAGCGTGGCGACGTCGATGTCGGCGTCCGGGTGGTCAGCCGAGTGGGCGAACCGGTTGAGGACGCGGATGTACCCGGTGCCCCGTTCGAGATTCGACGCGATGCGCTGCGAGACGGCTGTGAGCCGCTCGGCCGGCACCGGCTTGCCCTCCGACGCCCCGGCGAGGAGATCTTCGGTGAGGCCGTTCAACTCGGCGACGATCGTCAGTGCGTTGTTGAGTTGATGCGACAGACTGGCGGTGACGGCGCCGAAGAACGCGAGGCCGTCATCGCCGCGGGCGGCATGGGACGGGGTCGTCACGGTTCGGCCTTCCCGCCGGCCAGGGCCTCGCGCAGCAGCTTCACGAGGTCGTCGATTTGAACCGGCTTCATGAGGTAGCGGAACGCACCGAGCCGGAGGCCCTCTTCTGCGTTTTCGCGGGAGCCGTGCCCGGTCACGAGAATGACGGGCAGGGCAGGCTGCTGTTCCTTGATGGCTTTGAGCGCTTCGATCCCACCGGTGCCGGGCATCTTGACGTCCATCACGACGGCATCGAACCGCTCCTGCCTCAGCAGCGCCAGGGCCTGGTCTCCGCTGGTCACGCCCGTTGCCGCGAAGGCGCGCAGGTCGAGCCGCTCGGCAAGGGTGTAGGCCAGCTCGCCTTCGTCATCCACGATGAGGATCTTCGGGTCCGCCATGGGCTTGATCTCTGGGTTCGCACGACGTGATTGGGAGGGTGACCGTGAAGGTGGTCCACGCTCCGGGCTCGCTCTCGACGGTGATGGCGCCGCCGAGCTTCTGGATGATTCCGTACGTCACCGACAGGCCGAGGCCGGTCCCGTAGCCCTTCTTCGTGGTGAAGAACGGCTCGAAGATCTTGGACAGGTTCGCCTGCTCGATGCCCTCCCCGTTGTCGGTGATGGTCACCCGCACCTGGTCGGTGCCGGTCCGCCCGATGGCAATGTCGATCCGACCGACACGGTCCTTCACCGCCGCGAGGGCGTTGTTCACGATGTTGAGGAACACCTGCTGGAGCTGGCCGCGGTCGCTTTCGATGGCCGGGAGGTCCGCCTCGCGCGTGATGACGAGATCCACTCCCCGGTAGCTGGCCTCCCGTTCCAGGAATCCCAGCACTTCGTGGATCAGCGCTTCGAGATCGATCGTCTCGCAGCGGACGTCGACGTGGCGTGAGAACCCGAGCAGCCGATGCGTGACGCGGCTGGCGCGCTCGACGGAGCTGATGATGGACGAGACGAGCGACGCGACTTTCTCGCGCCGGGGAAACTGGTCGCCCAGATCGATGAAGTCCTGCAGCAGGCCCGCCTTCTCGTTGATGATCGCGAGCGGGTTGTTGATCTCGTGGGCGACGCCGGCCGCCAGCCGTCCGATCGTGGCCATCTTGTTCGTGTACTCGACCTCGTGGAGCGAGGCTTCCCGTCGCCTGTCCGCGTCCCGGACTCGTTTCATCATGTACGTCGAGCTGACCCAGATCACCGAGAGGATCAGGACGACGCTGACGCCAAAGAAAATGACGAGTTCGCTCCGGATCGTCTGCCAGGTCGCCATCTGTTCCCGCGGGCGGTGGAGGAGCATGAGCGTGAAGGGCGAGCGTTCGATCGCGGCGTACCCGACGACGAAGGGCTCCGACCCGACGGTTCGCAGGCCGACCGAACTGCCGCCGGCCTCCGGCGGCCGCAGGGGCTCCGGCACGGGCTGGAGCGCCTTTCCGTACAGGCGGGACGGACTCTGGAGCAGGCCCTGGCCATCCACCAGGAAGATGTCGGTGAGGTCATCGACGCCGGGCCCGCGGATGCGGCGGTTCAGCTCCTCGCTGTCGACGGTCGCGCGCAGCACGTACCACGCCCCCGACTCGTCGAGATGTTTCACGGCGATGACGAAGTGCGGGATGCCGCGATACCCGAGGAAGACGCCGCTCACGTGGACGCCCCGCTGCTGGACATCCGAGAACCAGGACTGGTCCGCGTAGTTCCGCCCCAGCAGGGAGTACGGCCCTTCGTACGCACGCTGCCGGCCGGTCTGGTCGATCAGGCCCAGATCGACGAATCCTCCGAAGGAGCTGGCCAGATTCGCGAGCGTGCGCCGCAGCCGGTCCGCCTCGGCCAGGACGGGGAACGGCGTTTCGCGGACGATCATCTCGAGGGCCGATCGCCGCTCGGCGAGGAAGAAGTCCACTGTCTGCTTCGTCGTGGACGTGAGGCGCGCGATGGGATCGAACAACTCGGTCCGGTAGGCGCGCTCGTACTGGCGGTAGCTCAGGACGGTGATCACGAGCAGCGGGGCCAGCGACACGAAGGCCGTCGACAGCACCACGTACCGGCGCAGCGCCCGGTAGCGGCGTTCCTGCCCTCCAGAGCCGGGCTTGAAGTCGTCGGCTCCGACGACGAACAGGTTCTTCAACTGGTCCAGGAACTCCCGGCGGGGGCGTGGGGGAGTTCCGGGCGAGTGTTCCACGATGGTCCCCCGCTAGGCTGATTCGGTGCCGCCAGGCCGACGCTGCCTGATGATCCGATAGGCCTCCTTCATCGTCCGCGACAGGACGCTGATGTCCACCGGCTTGTTGAGGTAGGCGAAGGCGCCGAGTTCCTCGGCGACCTTCCGTTCCCGGTCGCTGCCGTGACCCGTGAGAATGATGACTTGCGTGTCGGGATGTCCCTTCTTGACGCGGCGCAGAACCTCGATGCCGTCGATTCCCGGCATCTGGAGATCGAGCACGACGACTTCCGGCTCGTCGCTCTCGATGATCTCGAGGGCTTCCTCACCGCTCAGGGCCACCGCGGTGCCCACGTTCCGCGCCAGCAGGCGCTCGGAGAGCGTCTGCACGTACTCCTGCTCGTCATCGACGAGCAGGATCTTGGCCGGCGTGTCGGCGTCGAGCTGGACGTCGCGGCTGGGCGGGCGGAAACGGGGGCCGACGCGGGTCGTCACGTCGCGGATGCCGTCGATCGCCCTGGCGAGCCGCTTGACCTCGTCTTCGAGACGCTCGACGCGAACGGTGAAGCGGTTGAGGACGATGGTCGCGTAGCCGTTCTCACAGGACACGTCGACGTCGTGGCCCTGTTCGGCAAGCGCGATCGTGACAGCGGCCGCGAGGCGGAAGTCGGCGATGGTCGCGGGTGTCCGATCGGTCGGTTGCAGCGCCGGGTTGTGGACGTGGGTGCGTATCTGCGCGGCCGCGTCGTCCGTTGAGCCGGCATGGGTCGGGAGCACGACGTCGTAGAGCGATGGGTCCCAGGGGCCCGCGTCGGCGATGTGCCGCACCCAGGCGGCCTGCCGCGCGTCCTCCCGCGCCACGAGACGCTCGGCGCGGCTTGGCGTGAGGCCCTGCTGGGCTGCCGCAATCGTGGCGCGGTGCGCGGTTGTCCCCACGAGGCACACCCGCAGAGCGGTGTTGATGGCGGACGGGACGAGCAGCGTCGCCGGGCTGCACGTGACCCATCCGTCCCGCTCGATCAGTGAGGCCATCGCGCCCTTGAGATACGCGATGGCGCGTTCGTGCTCGTGCGTGAAGGCGTTGAAGACCGACGGGCCGCCGGCGACCGCGCGCTCGAGTCTGGCGGCGGGGAAGCGGTACAGCCGCTCTGCGGTCGCGAAGATCTCGCCGGCAGGGACGAACTGGTAGCCCAAATCGTGGGCGAGCCGCCGGCCGACGTCGTCGCCGCGGGCGAACGGGGCCTCGAAGAGCAACACAACCGGCATTCCGGCCTCCGGGCGGGGGCAGCGTCGATGCCGGGGAGTCTAGCATCACCGGGCGGCCGGTGTCTGGTGCGATCTTGTGTGTCACGTGTGTCTATGGGAATGAGCCCGCCGGTCGAGATATGAGCTTCTCTGGAGATGGCCGAGATGATCTCGCGCGTGTCCGCCTCGTCCCGCTGACCACCAGACACCTCCAATGGGCTCGATCTTGTCGAATGCAGCAAGCGCTCCATCACCCCCGCGGAAGCGGGGTCCAATCCTGGATTCCCGCGTTCGCGGGAATGACGACGGGGAACGCGGATCCTCGGCGGCGTGCGGCGACGCTTCACTGGCCGACCATTGCGCACGTCATGCGCCGGGTCTGATGACCCGGGTCTATAATCACGCCGGGCCACGTTGCAGCCCAGAAGCGAGGACACGGTGGCGAACTGGATCTCGAAGATGCGCGGCGCCAGGGGCGCAGCCTCCTCAGAGCGGCGCTCGGCGCTCATTACCCGCTACGACGCTTACCTCCAGGTTCTCCGTGCCAATGCCGACGTGCTGGAACTGCTGTCCGAACTCGAAGCCCTGGCCCAGGCGCCTGGAGCCTCCGGGCGCCAGCGGTGCAAGGCCGTTGTCACCCGGATCGGCGTTCAGGTCTACGCCATGGCCAAGATGCTGCGCGTACTCGGCGGCCCGCAGTACGACGCGCTCTTTCCCGCCATCGATCGGATCCGGGCCGAACTCGACGGTACGCTGGTCGAACCTCCGCGCGTCCGCGACCCCGGATCCTGGATCGTGCGGGCCGGCGACTCGCGGTTCACCGACGCGGAGGTCGTGGGGGGCAAGGCCGCCAATCTGGGAGTCATGCGCGCGGCCGGGGGCGTGCCCGTGCCGGAGGCCGTAGCGGTGAGCGTCGAGGCTTTTCATGCCCTGCTCTGGCAGAACCGGCTCGACGAGACCGTTCGCCTGCTGTCCGATGCGCTCGATCCAGACGAGCCGGCCCATCTATTGGAGACGGCCGAACGGATCGGCCAGCAGGTGCTCCACGCGACGCTGCCCGCCGATCTCGTGAGCGGCCTCACGGCCGTGGCCGCGGACCTGACCGCGCGCGGCGGGGCTGGCGCAACCTTCGCCGTGCGGAGCAGCGCCACCGGCGAGGATGCGGCGCTCTCGTTCGCCGGTCAATACACCTCGGTGCTTTACGTGCCCGCCGAAGAACTGGTGGACGCATATCTCCGGGTTCTGGCGGGTTTCTTCAGCCCGCGCGCGATGTTGATGCGACTGCGCCGTGGATTCGGTTCGCTCGAACTCGGCATGGGCGCGCTCGTCATGCCGATGGTCGAGGCACGGGTATCAGGGGTGGCGTACTCCCGCGACCCGATGTCCCAGCGCCCAGGCGCTGTCGTGGTCGAGGCCGTGGCCGGCGTGGCCACCGCACTGGTCGGCGGAGAGGCGGCTCCGTCGGCGTGGTGGGTGGATCGGGCCACCCGGAGCGTCGTGCGGGACGACCGCCGTGCAGCGCCGCGGGACCACGCGCCGATCTCGGATGACGAGGTGTCGTCCGTGGCGGCTCTGGCGATGCGTGCGGAGGAGGTGCTGGGAACCGCCGCCGACATCGAGTGGGCCATCGACACGGAGGGCCGCCTCACACTCCTCCAGGCCCGTCCGCTGGCTCTGGTTCCGGTGGCTCAGACCCGTCGGGGGGCAGCGGTGAGCGGGGCTCTGCTTCTCGTTGACCGCGGGGTGTGCGCGTCGCCTGGCGTCGGCGTTGGTTGCGTGACCCGGGTTCGCGGTCGCGATGAGGCGCTCCTGTTGCCAAAGGGGAGCGTCATGGTGGCGGTCGAGGCGTCTCCCGATCTCGCGCTGGCCTTGTCGAGAGCCGTGGCGCTGGTCGCCGAGCGCGGGTCGGTGACGGGCCACCTGGCATCGAGCGCGCGCGAGTTCGGCGTGCCCGCCCTGATGGGTGTCGAGGGCGCGGCGAAGGCACTCGACGACGGGGCCCTCGTGACGGTCGATGCGACGACCGGTCGCGTGTATGCGGGACGCGTGGCCGAGCTCGACGCACTGGAGCCGGCAGACCCGGCCCTGGTCGCCGGGCGGCGCTCGCCGCTGCTGGACAGGGTGCTGCCGCTCGTGCTGCCGCTGCACCTCACGGACCCAGGGGCGCCGACCTTTACCCCGGAGCACTGCCGGACCGTGCACGACCTTGTTCGGTTCATCCACGAGAAGGCCCTGCTCGAGACGGTTGGCGTAGGGGACGGCAGCGGCGGCGCCTGGTACCGTGTGTCGGCCCGGCTACCGTTCGATTTGCGGCTGGTGCCCCTCGAGGGAGGCGTGACGCCCGATCCGGGCTCACGAAGCGTCACCCGCCAACAGGTGACCAGTCTGCCGGCGGCGGCCGTACTGGACGGCCTGCTCGATCCCGCGGTTCAGCGATCCGGGCCAGCGCCCATCGACGCGGCGGGTTTCGTGTCGGTGCTGTCCCAGTCCGCGTTCGAGACGGATCTGGGTGGTCCGACCTGGGGGATCGTGTCCGACCGTTACCTCCAGCTCAGCTCGCGCATCGGCTACCACTTCACCACGCTCGAAGCGTTCGTCGCGGAACGCGAGCACGAAAGCCGCGTGAGATTCGTCTTCCGCGGCGGAGCCGCCGACGAGCCACGGCGCGCCCGACGCGCGCGTTTCATCGGGCGCGTCCTGGACGGGTTGGGCTTCCAGGTCACGCTGAAGGGGGACTTCGTGTCGGGCCTCTTCGGTCAGGCTCCGGCGGCGTCCGTGTGCGGCGTGTTGACGGCGCTCGGGCGGCTGCTGGTGTGCGCGAACAGGCTCGACATGCTGCTGGGGGAAGGCGCGCTGGCGGACTGGTACGCGGAGCGGTTTCTCGCTGGCGATTACCAGCCGCTCCTCCGGGGCGAGCGGCCGTCGCGGCCTGAGGCGTCAGAGGGGAGCGGCGGCCAGGAGGTTTGACACCCGGCCGCCGCCACAGCCCGTTCGGGCTCAGCGGGTCTTCCCGGTCATCTCGTCGGCCAGGGCGTCCGCCTTGTAGATCTTCCGCAGCGCCTCGATGATGGCGCGCGAATCCACGGACACGCACCGGTTCACCGAGTCCTCGTAGATGTAATAGCCGGGCAGCATCTGAATGTTGCCGTCGAAAACCAGACCCACGACCTCGCCCTTGCGGTTGACGACCGGCGAGCCGCTGTTGCCGCCGACGATGTCGTTGGTCGTCACAAAATTGAAGGGCGTCTTGAGGTTGAGTGCCGCCTTGTGCTCGACCCAGCGTGGAGCCAGATCCCACGGTGACGCGTTGTCGTGCTGCGCGGCCCGCGCGTAGAGGCCCGCGAAATCGGTGTAGGCTGGAATTCGCTTCCCCCCCTCCATGTACGACTTCACCGCGCCGTAGGACAGGCGCAGCGTCCCGGTCGCGTCGGGATAGGCCTTCGCGCCATCGACCACGAACACCGCCTGCCCGATCTTCGGATACTCGGCCTGCTGGACCGCCGTGACCTCGTCCTGGTACCGCTTGGCGATGGCCTGTGCGTCGGCCTCCAGCGATCGAGCCAGCACGATCAGGGGATCGGTGGAGGCATCGATGGTGGCCCTGCCGCCGGCCCGCAGCAACGTGACGATTTCACTGTCGGTCAGCCGCGTCTTGTCGATGAGTTCGGCGGCACGCGCCTGGGGCGTCTGCCCCCCGAGGATGCGCTTGACGATGGCGTGATCCGCGCCGAGGAACGACTGCATGAACGCGAGCGAGGCAGTGAGGTTCACCTTCTCTCGTTCGAGATTGGGCGCCGTCGGGGCGGCCTGTCCGCGGCCCCCGCCGGCCGGCGTCCCGCCGCGCCCGCCGCCGCGCCCACCTCGGCCGCCTTCGGCGGCTGGAGGCGTGTACGCCGCGCGCACCAGGTTGCGGGCCATCGTGAACAGTGTCGAATTCAGACCGGCCGCGTTGGCGATGAAATTCCGTTCGGCGTCGATCTGGCGCGCGACGCCGAGCGTCTTTTCGATGACGTCCCAGGCGCCGCCGAGTTCCTGCTGCTTTGCGGGGTTCTTGGCCAGTCCGGCCCGGAGGCGCGCCTCCGACGCTTCCTTCTTCGCCATCAGCGCTGCGTCGCGGAGACCCTGCAGGCGCCCACGCTGAGATTTCAGGCTGTTCTGGATGCCGAACAGCTCCGACAGGCCCAGCCGGGCGTTCTCAGGGTTGAGGGCCATCCACTGCTTGGTGGCGGCGTCGCGCATCTCGAGGCTGGCAACGGAGAACGGGAGCGCGAGGTCACGGAGGTACTTGAGGTGCGCGACCGTGTTCAGCCGCTGGGTGGTGCCGGGATGACCGGTCGTGAAGACGAGCTCGTTCTCCTTCGTCCCGTTCGGCGACCACTTCAGATAGTTGGGGGTGTCGGCCGGCTTGTCGTTCTCGTACAGCCGGAAGAGACACAGGTCGAGGTTGTAGCGCGGATAGGTGAAATTGTCGGGGTCCCCGCCGTAGAAGCCCACCTGGTATTCCACGCCGAAGACCAGACGCACGTCCGAGTACACCTTGTACGTGTACAGATGGTGAAGGGCCCCGGCGTACAGCGAGACCACCTGGCGGGACGTCCCGGGAGCGGCTCCGTTCTGGAGTTCCGTAATCGCGGACTGCCGCGCCTCATTGATCTGCGCGGCGCTCATCCCCGGCCTGATGCCGGCATCCACCTTCCCGCTCACGTCCTCGATGCTCTGCAGCACGCTCAACGTCTGGCCCGGCACCTTGAGTTCGTCAGCCAGCGTGGGCGCGTGGAACCCGTTCTTGACGTAGTCGCGTTCCTTGGTGCTCAGACGCTGCAGGGTACCCAGCCCGACGTGGTGGTTCGTCAGGACCAGACCCTTCGGAGACACGATCGATCCCGTGGCGCCGCCGAAGCGCACGGTGGCGAGCTGCAGGTGGTTCAGCCACGGGTCGGTCACGGTGAATCCGTACTTGGTCTTGATGGCGGCCTTGGGGATGCTGTTGTAGGGCCAGAACCCTTCGTCGGCATGGATGGCGACGCCGAAGGCGACGGCGACGAGTACCAGGCCGAGTACGCCTGCGCGGAGTCTTGTGGTGGTCATACGGAACCTCTATCCGGTGTGGGGAGCACGAGGGCCACATCCCCGCCCGCGGAGGCGGATGACAGACGGGGACTCGACGATAGCTGCGGGGGGAAGGGAGTGTCAAGACGGGGACCAGGCGGCAGGCGACAGGCGACAGGGACGGACAGGGACCAGGGATCAGGACAGGGACCAGGCGACAGGCGACAGGCGACAGGGACGGACAGGGACCAGGGATCAGGACAGGGACCAGGC
>CAYZYG010000001.1:24799-62391 GCA_964481395.1 uncultured Vicinamibacterales bacterium | reverse complement strand
GACAGGCGACAGGCGGCAGGCGACAGGCGACAGGCGACAGGCGACAGGCGACAGGCGACAGGGACGGACAGGGACCAGGGATCAGGGAACAGGGAACAGGGGTGGCGTCCTGCGGTAGGATGCGGGCCTGGGCGAACGGCGTGAGGGAGGGCGGACCAGTGGGGCGGAAGCGGAGGCGCGCACGGCAGGGTGATGCCGGGATGCCGGCGGGGCAGCGCGCGGCCGGGACCGGGCAGCCCAAGGGCCGCGAGACCGCGCATCGCCTGGCCGTGCCGCTGTTCGTCCTCGCTGCCCTCGCCGGCACGTTGTGGGCGTACTCGACGAGCTTCCGGGGCCTCTTCGTCTACGACGACCGTCCGGCGATCGTCGACAATCCGCACATCCGCACGCTTTGGCCGCTGGCCGAGGCCATGCGGGCACCGGCCGAGTCACCGGTGTCGGGCCGGCCCGTGGTGAGTCTCACCCTCGCGCTGAACTACGCCCTCGCGCCAGCCGACGCGCGGGACGTCATGACCCCGGCACTCCCTGGTCGCCCCCACGAAGCGGATCCCCGTTTCTACCGGAACGCCTTCGGGTACCACGCGTTCAACCTGACCGTGCACCTGCTGGCGGGCCTGCTCCTCTTCGGTGTCGTCCGCCGGACGTTGCGGAGCGCGCGCCTCGACGACCGGTTCGGGTCGGCCGCCACCGGCCTCGCCGCCGTCGTGTCGCTCGTCTGGCTGGTGCACCCGCTGAACACGCAAGCCGTGACGTACGTCGTGCGGCGGATCGATCTGCTGATGGGGCTGTTCGCCCTGCTGACGCTGTACTGCGCCATCCGCGCCGCGGCGGACGGTCCCCGGCGTCGGTGGTGGGAGATGGCGTCCATCGGGGCGTGTACCTTGGGCATGGGCACGAAGGAGGCGATGGTCGGCGTGCCCATCGTGGTCTGGCTGTGGGACCGTACCTTCGGTGTCGACACCAGCCGGCGACGTGCCCTCTACCTCGGGCTGGTGGCGACGTGGGGCCTGCTCGCGTTGCTCGTCGCCACGGAACTGCGGCCGCAGTCGGTCGGCTTCGGTCACGGGTGGACCTGGTGGGAATACCTGCGGACCCAGGCCGGAGTCATCGTGCACTACCTGCGCCTGTCGGTGGTGCCGTGGCCGCTCGTCTTCGACTATGGGTGGCCAAAGGCCACTTCAGTGGCGGCCGTCGCGCCCCAGGTGCTGGCAGTCGGGGGCCTCGTCGCCCTCTCGGCGTTCGCGATCGCCCGCCGGCATCCGGCGGGCTTCGCCGGCGCCTGGCTGTTCATCCTGCTGGCGCCCACGTCGAGCCTGCTGCCGATCGTCACCGAAGTCGCAGCGGAGCACCGGATGTACCTTCCGCTCGCCGGCCTCCTCACCGTTCTGGTGACCGGAGGCTTCGAGGTCGCTCGGTATCTCACCGCCCGTGGCGTGGAGGTGGACCGCGCGCGGCCGGGCCCGCGGGCGTGGGTCGTGGGCGCGTGCGTGGCCGCAGCGGTCGTGTGTGCGGGGTTCGCCGAGACAAGCCGGGCGCGCAACCGCGTGTACTGGAGCGACGAGGCTCTATGGCTCGATACCCTGCAGAAGCGCCCGGCCAATCCGCAGGCGCGGATCGGGTACGCCATCACTCTGCTGGCCGCACAGCGCTGGACGGAAGCGGAATCACACCTCCGGATCGCGCTCGAGATCGAGCCCGGAAACGGCCGGGCACACATGAATCTCGGGTCGGCCCTGGCGGCCCAGGGCCGGGTGGATGACGGGATCCGACACCTGGAACAGGCGCTCCGGCTCGCCCCGCACATCCCCGAGACCTTCGGGCTGCTCGCGCAGGCCTATCAGGACCAGCGGCGGTACGCCGAGGCTGCGGTCATGTACCGGCGGGCGGTCGAGGTCATGCCGGACAACGCGTTCGTCCTGAACAGCTTCGCCTGGCTGCTGGCCACCGCGCCGGACGCCGGCGTACGCGACGGCGCGGAAGCGGTCGGGCTGGCGCGCCGGGCGCTCGCGGCTCTCGGCTCTCGGCCTGCGCTGTTTCTGGCCACGCTCGCGGCGGCGCTCGCCGAAGACGGGCGGATGCCGCAGGCGGTGGAAGTGGCCCGGGAAGGCGTGGCGCGCGCCCTTGCGGAAGGCGACCAGGCAACGGCTTCCGATCTGCGCCGGCAGCTGTCCGGCTACCACGCGGGGCTTCCGACGCGGATCCGGTAGACCGCGTTCCCGCGCGAATGACGCGGGACCGCCTTCGCTCTTCGAACTCCGTCGGGCTGGCCGATTCGTTCCGTCGAGAGGGCCGGCACGTGGCGTGGCCGGCGACCGTGTCCTGGTGGACCACGGATGGGGACGGGGGACATCCATGCCCGGTCCCCGGTCCCCAATCCCCGGTCTCCGAGGCAGGGCGGCCGGTTCCTGATAGAATCCCCCGCCGGAACGCTGTCCCCGGGGAGTTCTCTATGAAGCGACGTACCGCCGTCCGATGGGGCGTCATCTCCGTGCTGGTTGCGCTGGCAGGCGCCGGCGCCCTGGCCCAGCCCAACAAGTACGCCCGCGATCCGAAACAGCCGATCGACGAGGCGTATACGAAGAAGATCAAGGAATACACGACGGAGCCATTCTTCCTGTCGCCGCTGGTCGACTACCTGCCGGCGTCGAAGACCGTGCCGACGCCGGCCGCGGTGCTGGGCGACGTCGCCGGCGCGCCCGGCATCCTGCCGTACACGGCCCAGGTGCACGACTACATGCGGATGCTCCAGAAGGCGAGCCCGGGCCGCGTCAAAGTGTTCTCCGTGGGCCAATCGGAGGAGGGCCGCGAGATGATCGCCGTGGCGATCGCCTCCGAGGCGGTCATGGCGAAATACGACGAGAATCGCGCCAGGCTGGCCAAGCTGGCGGACCCGCGCACGATCGACCTCGACGATGCCGAGGCCGACCGCCTGGTGATGCAGAGCGTGCCCGTGTACTACATCACCGGCGCGATCCACGCGCCCGAGACGGGGGCGCCGACCGCGCTGATGGAACTGGCCTATCGCCTGACCGTCGATGAGAGTCCATACATCAAGGCCATCCGCAACGACGTCATCACCCTGATCACGCCCGTGGTCGAGACCGATGGGCGGGACCGGCAGGTGGACATCTACAAATGGCATCTCGCGCATCCCGACGACACGTGGCCGTCCCTGCCGTTCTGGGGCAAGTACGTGATGCACGACAACAACCGCGACGCCATGGGGCTGACGCTGGCGCTGACGCGCAACGTGGTCAACACCTTCGTCGACCAGAAGGCGCAGGTGCTCCACGACCTGCACGAGTCCGTGCCGTACCTGTACGACAACACCGTGGGGGACGGCCCGTACAACGCCTGGGTCGACCCGATCCTGACCGACGAGTGGCAGCTGCTCGGCTGGCACAACATGGCCGAGCTGACCAAGTTCGGCATGCCGGGCGCGTTCACGCACGGCACGTTCGACACGTGGTCGCCGGGCTATCTGATGTTCATCGGTGCCATGCACAACGGCATCAGCCGGTTGTACGAGACGTTCGGTAACGCCGGCGCCGACACGGTGAAGCGCCGCCTGCAGCCGGGCGCCTACTCCAGGACCTGGTATCGCCAGAACCCGCCGCTGCCCGAAGTGCTGTGGTCGCAGCGGAACAACAACAACTACCAGCAAAGCGGGCTGCTCACCGCCCTGTCGTACTTCGGCGCCAACAACCGGCTGTTCCTCAAGAACTTCTACCTGAAGGCCAAACGCTCCATCGTCAAACCGAAGAACGAAGGTCCGGCGGCGTACGTGCTGCCGGCCGACGAGACGCGGCCGGCCGCGCAGGCGGACCTGCTCAAGGTGCTGCAGCGCCAGCGGGTCGAGATCGCGCGCGCGACGGCGGCGTTTTCCGTGACGGTGCCGGCGAAGCGGTCAGCACGCGGGGCCGGAGAAGAGGGCGGCGGACGCGGCGCGGCGGGCCGCGCGGGGGCCGAGGCTCCCAAGCCGGAGGCCGGCAAGGGGGCGAAGCCGGCGCAGGAGACGCGGGAGTTCCCGGCCGGGAGCTACATCATCCGCATGGATCAGCCGTACAGCCGGATTGCCGACGCCCTGCTCGACTACCAGTACTGGGCGCCGAACGATCCGCAGCGCCGGCCGTACGACGACACTGGCTGGACCTTCGGCGAAACCTTCAACGTGCAGGTGGTGCGAGTCACCGACACGGCCGTGCTCGACGCACGGATGGACGCGGTGGCGGACGTCACGGCGCCGTCCGGGGTGGTGGGGAGCGGAACGGTGTTCGCCGTGAACCACGCGGCGGAGGCGTCGCTCCTGGCGCTGCGCTACCGCCTCAAGGACACGCCGGTCGACGTGGCCGAGGAGCCGTTCGAGGCCGGCGGGCGGACGTTCAATCGGGGCTCCCTCCTGATCACCGGCGTCACGGCCGACGCCATCGCCAAGGCGTCCGCCGAGACCGGGATGCCGGTCCACGCGCTGGCCTCCGCGCCGCAGGTGAAGACGCACACCGTGAAGGCTCCGCGCATCGCCTACGTCCATACGTGGCTCAGCACGCAGGACGAGGGGTGGTGGCGCATGGAGTTCGATCGCCTCGGCATCCCGTACGACTACGTCAGCACCCAGGTCATCGCCGCCGAGCCCGACCTGGCGGCCAGGTGGGACGTGATCGTGTTTCCACCCGTGGGACGCGGCACGCAGCAGATCATCTCGGGGCTGCCGTCCTGGCGCAACCCGCTGCCGTGGAAGACGACGGCGCTCACGCCGAACATCGGGAAGATCGCGTCAACCGACGACATGCGTCCGGGTCTCGGCTGGAACGGCGTCGCGAAACTCGACGCGTTCGTGCGCGGCGGGGGCGTGCTGATCACGGCTGACGACACGACGGAGTTCGTCAGCTCCCTGGGCTTTACGCCCGGTCTGTCGGTGCAGTCGCCGACCAGGCTGCGCGCGCCCGGCACCATCATGCGCGCGCGCATCGTCGATGTGGCCAGTCCCATCGCGTACGGGTACGGTGAGAGCCTCGCCGTGTACTCGGCGCCGGGGCTGGTCTTCGGCGTCAGCAACACGGCTGGCGGACGGGGTGGTCGCGCGCCCAGCGAGGGCGGGAGCGAGCGTCCGACCGGACGGGGCACGGCGGATGACATGGACACGCCTCAAGGGCGGCCTCCGGCGACGCCTCCCGAGGAGCCGCCGCGGGCCGAGCCGTGGCAGGCGGCGCCCGTCACCGAGGAACAGCTCAGGAACCCGATTGGCATCATCCCGCCGGCCCAGCGGCCGCGGGTGGTCGTACGGTACGGCGACGCACGAGAACTGCTCGTGTCAGGTCTCGTGGAGAACGGGAACGAGATCGCGCAGCGACCGGCTGTGGTCGATGTGCCGCTCGACAAGGGGCACGTCGTCGTGTTCGCCATCAATCCCATGTGGCGTGGGCAGACGCACGGCACCTACAGCCTCGTCTTCAATGCCATCATGAACTACAGCGCGCTCGACGCCGGACGCAAGCTGGACGAGAAGTAGCCTTAGGACCGTGCGGGCAGGATCCGGCCTCGGCACTCGCCGAAGCCGATCCTGCCTGCGCCGGCCCGCTCGCAGAACCCGGTCAGCACGACGTCGTCGCCGTCCTCGAGGAAGGCCCGCCGCTCGCCCGTGGGCAGGTCCACCGGTTCGGTTCCGCGCCACGCCAGCTCGAGCAGGCACCCGCGCGTGTCTTTGTCGCGGCCCGAGACGGTGCCGCTGGCGAGGAGATCCCCGGGCCTCAAGTTGCAGCCGTTGCTGGTGTGGTGCGCGGTCATCTGGGCGAACGTCCAATACATGTCGCGCAGGTGACTCGCGCTCAGGCGGACCGGGGCGATGCCTTCGTCCCGCATCCGCGCCGACTGCAGGTGCACCTCCAGCCGCAGGTCGATTCCGCCGCGCTCCCGGTGCCAGTCGGCGTCCAGGTACGGCAGGGGAGCCGGATCCCCCTCCGGCCGCTCGAACGGGGGAACCCTGAACGGGTCGAGGGCCTCGAACGTTACCACCCACGGCGAGACGGTCGTCGCGAAACTCTTGGCGAGAAACGGTCCGAGGGGCTGGTACTCCCAGGCCTGGATGTCGCGCGCCGACCAGTCGTTGACCAGACACAGGCCGAAGAGGTGGTCCTCGGCGCCAGCGATCGGAATCGGCTGGCCGAGCCCGTTGCCAGGCCCCACGATAGCGCCGACCTCGAGTTCGTAGTCGAGGCGCCGGCTCGGACCGACGACCGGGGCGACCGCGCCGTCGGGTCTGGACTGTCCGCACGGGCGTCGGATCGCCGTGCCGCTGGCGACGATGGACGAGGCGCGCCCGTGATAGCCGATGGGCACGTACTTGTAGTTGGGCAGCAGCGGGTTGTCCGGCCGGAACATGCTGCCGACGTTCGTCGCGTGGAAGACGGACGCGTAGAAGTCGGTGTAGTCGCCGACCGTGCAGGGGACGTCCAGTTCCACGTCCGCCAAGGGCAGCATGTGCGCCGCCAGTCGGGCCTGGTGCCGGCGGGCCGCGGGATGCGCGGCGTTCAGGAGGCGGTGCAGCGCGAGGCGCAGGGCCGACCAGTGGGGCCGGCCGAGCCGGAGGAGGCCGTTCAGGCCCGAGGCGCACGCGGCACCGGCTTCGCCAGCCTTCCCTTCCAACGCGCCAGCCGCCACGCACCCGGTGACGTCCAGGACGGCGTCGCCGATCGCCACCCCGACCCGAAAGGGCTCCTGCGATCCGCCGCGGCGGTAGGAGCCGTACGGCAGGTTCTGCAGCGGGAAATCCGTGCCGAGTACGTTGGCCGAGTCCAGCCAGCTTCGTGCCGAGTGGTCGTGCGTTTCGTCCACGAGGAGCCTCACAAGCGATAGCCCAGTTTCCTCAGACCGTCGAGCGGCTCGTCGAACGAGCACGACCCGAAACCGAGCGCGGCGTGCGCGCGGAGCGACGCGATCGCGGCGAGGGCGACACGGTGCTCGCGCCATCCCATGCCCTCGTCATCGAACGTGAACGCGTCGGGGTCTTCTTCGGCGAGCACGTCTACCAGGAGGCGGAGGGCGTCCGCGTCGGCGAGCGCGTCGGCGAACGAGGCCGCGAGGGCGGCGGCGACGAACACATTCAGGAACCCGTGCACGGTCGCGACCGGGCTGTCGGGCAGATAGGTCAGGGGGCGTCGGGAGCGTATGGGATGATGCAGGCCGGCGGTGGCCTTCAGCGGAACCCCTTCGCGCGCGCAGGCCCAGATGAAGCCCGCCATGCGGCTGACCGGGGGGATGGCCACGGGCGTCAGGCCGCCCGCCCGGATCTTGGCTGCCGCGCCGTGCTGTGCGAGGACCCGGAGCCACTGGCGAAGGGCGGCGGGTGCCGCTGCCGGGATTTCGCAGACGAGCCGCAGATCTCCGCCGATGCGTGCCGCCAGGCGGCCGATCTCCTCCTCCTGCGAGACCTTGGTTTCGAAGACGTCGACGCGTACCGGGCCGGCGGTGTCCTGGTCCGTCCGGCGCTTGAACGCGCTGATCCGCTCGAGGTCATCCTCGGCGGTCGACGTGCCGGTGGCCGCCAGGCGCCACGGGGCCGGCATCGGCCCCCCCGCCGCCAGAGCGGCGGCCACGTCGTCGAGCCGATCCACGGGAACCACGAAGCGGCCGAGCATCCACGACGCAGGTCCGCGCCCGTGCGCGGCGTACCTCCGGACGGCGGACTCCAAGCCGAGGCTGGCGGGCGGGTACAGTCCGGCGTAGTCCACGCCGCCTGTGAGCAGGGCCCTGAGTGCGCGCATGTGGTCGATCGCTAGGGTCGTGGATCGTCGGCGATCCAGGACCGGTAGTAGCTGTGATCCTCGATGCCGAGGGCCGGCGTCGCCACCCTGAGCGGCGCGAACGTGTCCAGCATGACCGCAAGCTCGTCCGTGCGGGTCTGTCCGAGCGAGGCCTCGGTCCTGCCCGGGTGCGGGCCGTGCGGCACACCGTCGGGATGCAGCGTGATGGAGCCGTACTCGATGCCCTTGCGGCTCATGAACTCCGAGCTGGCGTAGTACAGGACCTCGTCGGACATCACGTTCGAGTGGTTGTACGGCACCGGGACCGCGAGCGGGTCGAAATCGTAGGGCCGCGGACAGAAGGAGCAGATGACGAACCCGTCTCCCTCGAAGGTCTGATGGACCGGAGGGGGCAGGTGGACGCGACCCACGCGGGGTTCGAAGTCGTGGATGTTGAAGGCCCACGGGTAGTAGTACCCGTCCCAGCCGGCGACGTCGAAGGGGTGGTGATCGACCACGACTCGCGTCAGGCGATTGTCTCGCTTGACCAGGATGTGGAACTCGCCGTGTTCGTCAACGGTCTGCAGCCCCGACGGACGGCGAATGTCGCGCTCCGAGTAGGGGGCGTTCTCGGTCAGTTGACCGTGCTCGTTCCGATAGCGATGCGGCGTGCGGATGTAGCCGCGGCTCTCGATGACGAGGCAGCGTGCGGGGCGCGTGGTGAAGCGGCACCGGTACAGGATGCCGCGCGGGATGACGAGATAGTCGCCCCGCCAGAATGCCAGTTCGCCGAGGGGCGTCTCGAGCACGCCCTCCCCGTCGCTGACGTAGATCAACTCGTCGCCCTGAGCGTTCCGATAGAAGTGGGCATCGTCTTCCGTGGGCGCGACGAAGGACAGGGCGACATCCGCGTTGAACAGCAGCGGAACGCGGTCGCGCGTGAGGCTTGCCGCGGGCGCGAGGCGCGCCGTCCGGAAGTGCCGGTTCCGGAACGTCGGATCGGGATCGGATTCCCAGTCGAGCCCGCAGACGGGCTCGACCTTGAGGACCTGCGTCGGTTGATTCACGTGGTAGACGAGCGACGCGGGCCCCGTGAACCCCTTGTTGCCGACGAGTTCCTCGGTATAGAGGAGCCCGTTCGGCTGCCTGAACACGACGTGGCGCTTCCGCGGAATGCTCCCGAGCGTGTGATAGATCGGCATCTGTCGGTCTCTCCCCGTCCCTGGTCCCCGGTCCCTGTTCCTACAGGTTTCCCCTCAGTGCCTGCTCGCGTTCGATGGATTCGAACAGCGCCTTGAAGTTCCCCTTTCCGAATCCGCGGCTGCCGCGGCGCTGGATGATCTCGAAGAACAGCGTCGGCCGGTCCTCGACGGGTTTCGTGAACAGTTGCAGGAGGTACCCTTCTTCGTCGCGATCGACCAGGATGCCCAGTTCGCGAATCTCGTCGAAGGCCTCGTCGATGGGCCCGACGCGGGCGGCCAGGGCGTCGTAGTAGCTGCCGGGGACGCTGAGGAAGTCGACCCCGTTCGCCCGGAGACGCCGGACGGTGGCCACGATATCGTTGGTCAGCAGCGCGATGTGCTGAACGCCGGGACCGCGGTAGTAGTCCAGGTACTCCTCGATCTGGCTCTTGCGCTTGCCGAGTGCCGGCTCGTTGATCGGGAACTTGATCGCGTGGGACTCGTCGGACATGACGATCGACATCAGTGCGCTGTATTCGGTCGAGATGTCCTTGTCATCGAAACTGATGTAACGCGTGAATCCGAGCACATCGCTGTACCAGGCGGCCCAGTGGTTCATGCGGCCGAGTTCGACGTTGCCGACCATGTGGTCGATGCGCAGGAGCCCGGCGTCGTCCGCGGCCACCGATCGCGCGGCGAAGCCTGGCAGAAACGGCCCCGTGTAGTCCCGGTACGAGATGAACGAGTGGATCGTATCGCCGTAGGTCGCGATCGCGGCGTGACGAATCGTCCCACCCGCGTCGGTACGGTCCGCCGGGGCCGACACGGCGGTCGCCCCGCGGCGCACCGCCTCGGCGAACGCTGCGTCCGCGTCGTCGACGAGGAACGCGATGTCGCGGACGCCGTCGCCGTGGCGCCGGACGTGGTCGCTGACGGGGTCGTCCGGATCGAACGCGCTCGTCAGCACGAGCCGGGCCTTGCCCTGCTGCAGGGCGTACGACGTCGCGTCGCGGCGACCGGTTTCGAGGCCGGCGTAGGCGAACGGCGCGAACCCGAAGGCCCGCCGGTAGTAGTACGCCGCCTGTCTGGCGTTGCCCACCCAGAGTTCGACGTGATGGATGCTCCTCAGGCGCAGTGGGTTCTGGGACATCGGCTCTTCCATGGAGAGTATCGTTCTACCTTGTCACAGGCCGGGGGAAGCCGGCAAGGCGACCCGCGCGGCCGGGCAGTGGCGGCGGGTGTGGCGCGGCCCGCAGCGTACCGTGACCCGCGGCGTTTGACAGGGGAGCCCGCGAGATCTATAGTCGGCTCACCCCAACGACCCCCACGTCGGCAGTGCCTGTCGGGGCGGCGCTTCGTACCGCGCCGCCGGATCATGGCTGCCACCCCCGAAGCTGCGGCCCCCCGGCAGAATGGTCCGGAACGCGGCGCGACGCCGCCCTGGCGCCACTTGTCTCGAGCCGTCCTCTTGCGTACGATTCTGGGACCCTGTACCACGTGCGCCCGATCGCCGGACGCAGCGCCTCGAAGTCGGAGCGCGGTCCGGCTCTCCGAAGGAGAACCCTCAGATGCGACGAACCTGGTTGCGAGCGGCAGTCGTAGTGGCCACCCTGTCGGGAATCGCCGTATGGCAGAGCTGGACGCCGTCCGCCCAGCAGCAATCGGCCTACCCGGAGAGTCTGTTCTCCGGCCTTCGCTGGAGAAGCATCGGCCCGGCCCGGGGCGGACGGTCGACGGCCGTGGCCGGCAGCCAGACCCGGCCCTTCGAGTACTACTTCGGGGCGACGGGCGGCGGCCTCTGGAAGACGGCCGACGGAGGCACGACGTGGCGCGCCGTCTCGGATCGGCATTTCGAGTCCTCGTCGGTGGGCGCCGTGGCCGTCGCGCCGTCGAATCCGGACGTGGTGTACGCCGGCATGGGCGAGACGCAACTGCGGGGCAACATCATCCAGGGCGACGGCGTGTACAAATCGACGGACGGTGGGCGCACCTGGGCGCACAGCGGGCTCAAGGAGTCGATGGCTATCGCCCGCATCAGCGTGCATCCGACCAACCCCGACCTGGTGTACGTCGCTGCCCTCGGCCATCCCTACGCGTCGGGCCCGGACCGGGGCGTGTATCGGTCGAAGGACGGCGGGAAGACGTGGCAGCGCATTCTCTTCCGCGACGACAGGACGGGAGGCGTCGACCTGTCGATGCACCCGGGCAATCCGCAGGTCCTCTACGCCGCCTTGTGGGAGGTGTACCGGACGCCCCACTCGCTCTCGAGCGGGGGGCCTGGCAGCGGGCTGTTCAAGTCGACGGACGGCGGGGATACCTGGGCGGAACTCACGAAGAACCCCGGTCTTCCGGCCGGCATCTGGGGCAAGGTGGGCGTGTCCGTCTCGCCGGCGGACGTGAACCGCGTGTACGCGATCGTCGAGAACGAGAAGGGAGGCGTCTTCCTCTCGGATGACGCGGGTGCGACGTGGCGGCAGGTGAACGACGAGCGTCGTCTTCGTCAGCGGGCCTTCTACTACACGCGCATCTATGCGGATCCCAAGTCCAGAGACACGGTCTACGTCCTGAACACCGGCTTCTACCGTTCGACGGACGCCGGGAAGACCTACGCCACCATCCGCGTGCCGCACGGGGACAACCACGATCTGTGGATCGCCCCGGACGATCCGAAGCGGATGATCAACGCCAACGACGGTGGGGCGAACGTCTCGGTGAACGGCGGCGAGTCGTGGACCGACCAGGACTTCGCGACGGCCCAGTTCTACAACGCCTTCGTGACCACCGACGTGCCGTACCACGTGTGCGGCGCCCAGCAGGACAACAGCACGGCCTGCGTGTCGAGCAGCGGCCAGGGCGAACTCTACGCCGTTGGGGGCGGCGAGAGCGGATACATCGCGCCGGACCCCCGCGACCCCGACATCTTCTACGCCGGCAGCTACGGCGGCTACCTGACGCGCTTCGACCGCCGCTCCGGCCACACCCGCGCCGTGAACGTCTGGCCCGACAACCCGATGGGGCACTCGTCCTCGGACATCGCGGAGCGGTTCCAGTGGACCTTTCCGATCGTCTTCTCGCCGAACGACCCGCGCGTGCTGTACGTCGGGTCGCAGCACGTCTGGAAGACGACGAACGAGGGCCAGAGCTGGGAACGCATCAGCCCCGACCTGACGCGCCACGACCCGTCGACGATGGGGCCGTCTGGCGGTCCGATTACGCTCGACCAGACGGGCGTTGAAACCTACGCCACGGTCTTCACGATCGCGCCCTCGCGGCACGACGGCGACACCATCTGGGCGGGATCGGACGACGGCCTGGTCCACGTGACGCGCGACGGCGGGAAAAGCTGGCAGAACGTGACGCCGGGAGATCTGCCGGAGTTCGCGCGAATCAGCCTGATCGAAGCGTCGCCGCACAAGCCCGGTACGGCGTACGTCGCGGCCAACCGGTACCAGCGGGGCGATCGCGGACCGTACGTTTACCGGACGAATGACTACGGCGGGACGTGGACGCGCATCGTCGGTGGGTTGCCGGCCGACGATTTCGCCCGCAGCATCCGGGAGGACGTGAAACGCCCGGGGCTCCTGTACCTGGGCACGGAGCATGGTGTCTACGTGTCGTTCGACGACGGGGGACGCTGGCAGTCGCTGCGCCTCGACCTGCCTGTGACGCCGGTGCACGGGATCGTGGCGACGGAAAACGACGTCGTCATCGGCACCCACGGCCGATCCTTCTACATCTTCGACAACGTAGCGGTGCTGCGGCAGCTCAAGCCGGGGCTGGTCGACGCCGAGGTGCACCTGTTCGATCCGGCCGATGCGGTGCGCGGCGTCAGCCGCAACGTCGCCATCGACTACTTCCTCAAAGCGGCCGCGGACAAGGTTGCGATCGAGATTCTCGACGGACAGGGCCAGGTGCTGGTGTCGTTCGCCGGCGAGGCGAAGACGGGCGACAAGCCTGCCGGCGCGGCGTCCGATGAGGAGTTCTTCCGGGGTCGTGCCCCTCAGGTCGCCACCAGGGCCGGACTGAACCGCTTCACATGGGACATGCGGGCCGCAGGCGCCAAAGAGTTCCCGGGGATGATCCTGTGGGCCGCGAGCACGCGCGGGCCGATGCTCCCGCCAGGGACGTACCAGGTCCGGCTGACCGCCGGCGGACAGACGAGGACGGAGTCGTTCGCCATCCGGCGGAACCCGGCCCTCGCGGGCGTGACCGATGCGGATCTCCAGGCGCAGTATGAACTGGCCTCGGAGATCCGTGACCGTGTCAGCCAGGCGAACGAAACGGTCGTCCGCATCCGGGGTCTGAAGACGCAGATCAGGGAGCGTGCGGACGCGATGCGGGAGAAGGAGAAGGGGAAGAAACCGTCGAAGCCCGTCGTCGCCGCCGACGCGCTGGTGGAGGCGCTGACGGCCGTCGAGGGCGAGATCTATCAGTACCGCAATCAGAGCAGCCAGGACCCGCTGAACTTCCCGATCAAGCTGAACAACAAACTGGCGGCACTGCAGGGGGTCGTGGAGGCTGGCGACGGCAAGCCGACGGAGCAGTCGCGCACGGTCTTCAAGGAACTGTCGGGCCGACTGGACGCGCAGCTCGCGAAGCTGGATGCGTTGGTGAAGACCGACGTCGCAGCGCTCAACAAGGAGCTGCTGAGAAGGAAGCTGGGGCTGGTCAAATAGACAGTCGTCAGGAGTCAGGAGTCAGGAGACAGGAGACAGGCGACAGGAGGCGGGAGCAGCGGCCCCAGGGACGGGTGAGCCCTGGGGCCGACCCGGCCCAATCCCCTTCCAATCCCCAATCCCCGACCCTACACGTGGGGCAGGGGACGCTCGGCCAGCAGTCTGTCAAGCCACAGGCTCGAGAGTTTCTCCTTGACCGTGTTCTGGCGGAGGCGCGCCGACAGGTTGGGGAAGTCGACGCGGTCCATGTGCTGATCCTGGTTGAAGCAGGTAAAGATGATCGTCTCTTCGCCGGTCTTGGGATCCACGTGGCGCTGCAGGCACTGCGCGCACACTTCCTTCATCATGCACTGCATGGGCGAGTTGATGCTGGCTATGGCGATATGGTTGTCCTTCAGGTAGGGCTCGAGGACGGTCAGGCGCGCCGCCTTCACGGCGGACATCATGCGATCCGAGCCAATCACGATGAGGCGGTCGATGGATGGCAGCGGGACGAGCGTGTCACCCAGGTCGCCTCTGGCATAGGCCAGCATCGCCTGGACGATGTTGCCGCGGAAATGGGCATCCTGAGGCCTGTGAGGCTCGATCGCGGCTCCGGCATCGGTCGTCCAGATGACCTGATCCGTTCCCGCTTCCACCTCCTCCCGCTTGAAGAGGTCTTCTCCCTTCTTGTACCCGGCGAAGTAGAGCACCGCGTTTCCGTTCGCCTTGAGAGCCTTGGCGATCGAGAACAGCACGGCGTTTCCCAGGCCGCCGCCGGCGAGCAGCACGCGCTCGCCGGCGGGGATCTCCGTGGGCGCGCCCGTCGGGCCCATGACGACGACGGGGTCGCCGGGCTGCAGGTAGGCGCACAGCCGGCTCGATACGCCCATCTCGAGCGCGATCATCGAGAGCAGGCCCTGCGCCTTGTCGACCCAGGCCCCGGTCAGCGCGAGACCCTCCATGAGCATCCGCGGACCGTCGGGGGCGGCTCCGAGCACGGGTGAGCGGGTCTCGAAGTTCTGCAGGCGGTAGAACTGACCGGGTTCGAAACGGCGGGCGGCCGCGGGCGCGCGCACGACGACCTCGACGATCGACGGCGTCAGGCGATCGACGCGTTCGACGCGAGCCAGAAAGTCGGCGTCGAACGCCGCGGCCAGCCGATCCCAGTCGGCGATCCGCTCCCCGACGGTCGTGCTCAGCGGCGAGTCCTGGAAGAGCTTCACGATCTCGGGGTAGCCGTCCCGTGCCGACGCCATGGCCTTCACGACGTTCCCGGCGTACCGGGGGTGGTTGTCGCCGTAGTAGGTGACGAACCGCCCGTCCCTGGCGTGCGAGGTGAAAAATCCCTCGGCCGCGGGCTCCAGTTCGAACCGACCAGGCTCCGTCCGCCTCGCGACATGGGGCTTGAAGAAGCGGCGCCGGTCGTCCAGCGCGAAGGTGCCAGGGTACTCGCGCTCGTAGGTGACGTTGGGTGTGGTGCCGGCCGCGACGAAGACCGCGCGGGCTGGCATCGTCACGACGCCCTCGCCGTCGCGCCAGCGGCCGTTCTCGTGGACCTGTTCGCGGAACCTGACGGCCGACACGTGTCCGTGCTCGTCCGGAATGGCCTCCTCCGGATTCAGACACTCGACGAACCGGATGCCTTCCTCGAGCGACTTGATGATCTCCTCGTGGTTCAGCCGATAGGCGGGCGAGTCGACCATGGCCTTACGGTAGACGAGGGACACGCCGCCCCATTTGCGAACCAGGCTGGCGAATTCCGGTGCCTCACCGGCCGCCGCCGCGCGTGCGCGCTCGGCGCGCACCCCGCGGCCGTGCCCGATGAACTCGTCGAGCATCTCGAGTTCTTCTGCGTCGAACACGGCGCGAAGCCGCTCTTCGCCGAGCGTGGCGGAGAGCCCCTCGTACCGATGGAGGATCTTCTCGACCTGCTGCGGGTAGAACGCCATGACTTCGGTGGCCGTGTCGATCGCCGTCAGGCCACCGCCGATGACCACGGCCGGCAGGCGCACCTGGAGGTTCGCCAGGGCCTCCCGTTTGAAGGCGCCCGTCAACTGCAGGGCCATCAGGAAATCGCTGGCCTGTCTGATGCCCCGGAGCAGGGTGTTCTTCATGTCGAGGATCGTGGGCCGCCCGGCTCCCGCGGCAATCGCGATGTGATCGAACCCGGCTGCCCACGCCTCGTCCAGCGATAGCGTGCCGCCGAACCTGACGCCGCCGTACATGCGCAGCATCCGGCGCCGGGCGAGCAGCAGGTGGAGCAGGGTCAGGAAGTTCTTGTCCCACCGGACGGTAATGCCGTACTCGGAGACCCCGCCGAAACCCTCGAGCGGCCGCCTGTCGAGCGCGTTGTAGAGAACGCTCCAGTCCCGCACGGGCTGCGGAGGCGTCGTCGAGGTGCCGGTCAGCGCGTCCGGCGGCGGCTCGATCTTCAAGCCGTCGATGCCGACGACGCCGAAGCCTTCGTTGACCAGGTAGTGCGCGAGGGCATAGCCGGCCGGGCCCAGGCCGACGACGAGCACCTTCCGTCCGTTGGGGGGCAGGGCGTACGGCCGGCGAACGTTCAACGGATTCCACCGCGTGAGCAGGCCGTAGATCTCGACGCCCCAGGGGAGGCGCAGGACGTCGGTGAGCACGCCCGTTTCGACCTGCGGGATGTTCACCGGGGCCTGCTTCTGGAAGATGCACGCCTTCATACAGTCGTTGCAGATGCGGTGGCCCGTACCGGCGCACAGCGGATTGTCGACGGTCACGATCGCCAACGCGCCGATCGCGTCGCCGTGCTTCCGCACCATGTGCATCTCCGAGATCTTCTCCTCGAGCGGACAGCCGGCGAGCGGGATGCCGAGGGGATTGACCTGCGTCCGCCCGGACGTGTCCCGCAGGCCCTTCGAACAGGAGTCCTTCTCGCGTTCGTGACACAGGACGCAGTAGTGGATTTCGCTCAGGACTTCGCGGTCGGTCATCCGCGCGTCGGTCAGGCCGAACCCGTCGCGTCGTCGGAGGCGGGACGCCGGACCGGTCATGGCTGTCGGGACCGACGGGTCCGTTCGCTCGACCGGGACCAGGCTGAAGACGTCAACCGTCGCGGGAAGGCGGAACACCACCCACGATTCGTATGCCGGATCGTGCAGGCGTGCGGCGCACCAGCGCTTCAGCGCCTCGATGGCGGCGCCGACCTCCGCTCGCTCCCGATGGTCATCGTCGCCCGGCAGCAGGGCCTCCCGTTCGAGGAGCAGACACCCCGCGCGCGCCACCGCCATCTCGGCGTCGCTCGGATACTGCCCGTCGATCAGACGGCGCACGACCGCGTCGTCCTCGGCAGCGGCCGTAGGCGGCCCGCTCTTGAGGAGCGGCACGACGCGCCGGCGCACGAACTCGACCTTGAAGCGGAACAGCACAGCCTCGTCGCGGGTGGCGTGCGCGAGAGCTTCGCACTCGGGCGTGACGCCGAACAGCATCGCCACGAAGCGGCTGACGTGCGGAGCCATTCGGACGTACAGCAGCGACACCTCCGGCGCGGGGCGCGAGCCCGCCGGAGCGTCCCGGAACGCGCACCACGCGCTCCACAGATCCGGGTCGGCCGACTCGACGCGGCGGCCGAACTCCTCGTGCAGATCCACGAGCCGATTCGGGTCGTAGAGGTCCGCGTACGAGAAGCCGGGCACACCAAGGGTCAGTGCGGGCGAACGGGGCGTGGGGTGGGGCATATGGCTATCACGCTAGTGCGGAAGCGGATCGACGTCAACGCTCGACACGCCGTACGCTGCGGTGTACCCGGCGCCGGCGCATGCGGGTGCCGGCCCGGAAAGGTATAATCCGCAGGTTGCCGCGCCGGGCGGTGGGAGGACCATGCTGGAGTCGCGCACGTATCGTATTACGGGTCGCGTGCAGGGCGTCGGGTTTCGCTACTTCACGTGGGATGCGGCGCGCCGTGAGGGTCTGACCGGCCTGGTTCGCAATCTCCCGGACGGCAGCGTCGAAGCCGTTGCCGAGGGGGATCTGGACGCGCTCGACCGGTTCGAGTGGGCCATTTCCCACGGGCCCCGTGGCGGGCGCGTCGAACATGTCGACCGGGAGGCCGGACCCGCGACCGGCCGGTTCGCCGATTTTTCCATCAGAGGATGAGACCTGTCCATGACCCAGCAGCACGCCGCCAGCAGCACGCCCGAGTTCCTGAAGAGCCGGATCAGGCACGTCCCTGACTTCCCGAAGCCGGGCATTCTCTTCTACGACATCACGACGCTCCTGCGGGACCCGCAGGGGTTCGCGTCGGCCATCGAGCAGATCGCACATCCCTTCGGGGAGAGCGGAATCGACGTCGTCGTGGGCATCGAGAGCCGCGGGTTCATCCTGGGCGGCGCCGTGGCGGATCGCCTCGGAGCGGGATTCTGTCCGATCCGCAAGCCGGGCAAGCTGCCGTCGGCATCGATCCGCCAGTCGTTCCAGCTGGAGTACGGCACGGATTCCCTCGAGATCCACACGGACGCCATCGCGCAGGACCAGCGGGTCCTGGTCGTGGACGACGTGCTGGCCACCGGAGGGACCGCAGAAGCGGCCGCGAGCCTGGTGGCGCAGTTGGGCGGCGACCTCGTGGCCCTGGCGTTCCTGATCGAACTCGAGTTCCTCAAGGGGCGGCAGAAGCTGACCGGGCAGGCGATCTTCAGCGTCCTGCAGTACTGAGCAATCTCGCGCACGGCCTCAGGACCGACGGCTCATCATCCGATACCCCCGGGTGATGAGAAAGCACGTACTTGCCGTCGTGACCGTGGCGATTGCCACCATCGTCCTGGCCGGGATGCTGCTGGTGCCAGCCTCGGCCGACGCCAAGCGCTTTCGGGCGTTTGTGTACCCGGATCGGTTGAACCCCAACGTCTCCGTCACGATCGAGGACTTCCGCGTGAACGAGACGGTCTGGGACTACGGCGGGGTCCAGTACATCTGGGTACACGGCCCCGCTGGCAGCTTTCAGATGGGCCTGAACGATATCCAGCAGATCGAGGTGACCAAGTACCTGGGCATCAGGCGGACCGACTGGGCCTGGTACGAAGTCAAGGTTACCGGATCCGACCTGCGGGTCCTGACGGGGACCATCGAGCTGCGCGTGATGCGCGGCCTGGCGAGCGGGGTGCCGTGGTACCACTACCTGGCCACGCAGCCGGACCGCGGGAAGGGGCTGTGGCGGATCGTCGTCGCACCGGACCGCCTGCCTCCCACGATTCCCTGGGAAGCTCCGCAGCCGGAACCCGAGCCGGTGGACATCATGCCGAGCGCGCCGCCGCCGCCGGTGGAGGCCCCGCCGGCGGATGACCCGTTCGGCGGGATGACCCTCGACGAGCTGAACGCGCGGCGTCCGCTGGGCGACGTGTATTTCGACTTCGACATGTCGCGGCTCCGGCCGGACGGAGAGGCCGCCCTGCAGAAGAACCTGGGCTTCCTGAAGCAGTACCCGAGCGTCGTGGTGCGCATCGAGGGCTACGCCGATCCGCGCGGCACGAACGAGTACAACATGGAGCTCGGCGAGCGGCGGGCGGCGCGGGCGGCCGATTTCCTGCTGCGGAACGGGATCGCCGCCGAACGGCTGCAGATCGTGTCGAAAGGCAAGGCGGATCAGGTGTGCGCGGAGGCGAACGAGAGCTGCTGGTCGCTCAACCGCCGGGCGCACTTCACGATTATCGCGAAGTAGTCTTCCTTCGGGCCACGCTGACGGGCCGGCCGGCAGGACCATGCTGCCGGCCGGCCTTTCGTCTGTTCTATAATCAGAAGTTCAGGGCGCGTGTAGCTCAGGGGATAGAGCAGCCGCCTCCTAAGCGGCAGGCCCCCGGTTCAAATCCGGGCACGCGCACCATCTCTACCGGGACAGGCGTCACAGAAATGAAACGAACCGAACGTCATCACCTCAAAGAGAACGAAGTCGTCGAGTGGGTGCTGGGCCTCAAAGAGTGGTTCGAGGCCAATCGCAGAGCGGTGACTTATGGCGGGATTGCGATTGGCGTGCTCGCGCTCGCCGTCGCGGGGACCGCGATCTGGCGCCAGTCGTCCGCGAACCGCGCCGGCCTGGCGCTGGCGCAGGCGATGACGGTCGTCGAGGCGCGGGTCGCGCCGCCGTCGCCGGCCGCCGAGGGCGGGCAGCCTCCCGCCCAGCAGCCCGGCACCTATCCGTCGGAGCGCGCAAAGCTCGAGGCGGCCCTGCCGCTGCTGCTCGGCGTGGCCGACACCTATCCCTCGACGCCGTCCGGGATGATCGCCCGGTACCGGGCGGGCGCGGCCCTGGTCGCGCTCGGGCGCACCGAAGAGGGCGTGCAGAGGTTCCAGGAGGTCGCCGAACGGGCGACCGGGGTGTACCAGGCCATGGCGCGCCTGGGCATGGCGGACGCATTCCTGGCCTCGGGACAGTACGATAAGGCGATCGCCGAATTCCAAAACGTGGTCTCGGCACACCCGGACGATGCGCCCATCGACGGGGTCCTCATGGAGCTGGGGCGGGCGTACCGCCTGGCCGGCAAACCCGAGGACGCCGCCAGGACGTTCAAGCGCGTGGCCGACGAATTCCCCCAGTCTCCCTACGCGCCCCAGGCGCGGCGTGAGATCGAGAGTTAGGCGAACCGATAGCCGATCAGCTTGTAGACCAGGCGCGCGGCCAGAAAATTCGGCGCAACGAATCCCGGGATCGGGCACAGTTCCACCACGTCGCAGGCGATCACCCGCCGGCGGCGCATGACGAGCTTCACGAGGTCGAGCAGTTCCCGCCAGCCCAGACCGCCCGGCTCCGGCGTGCCCACGGCTGGCATGATGGCCGGGTCGAGCCCGTCGCAGTCGATCGTGAGGTACACCGTGTCGGCCAGCGCCTCGACCACTCGCTCCATCCAGTCCGCGTCCTGCCGCATGTTCCAGTCATAGAAGACCGTCGTGGTGAGGGATGGCACCGCCTCGGCTTCCGGGGCCGAGAGGTTCCGGATGCCGACCTGCACCGCCGGGGCGTGCTCGAGCACGCGGCGCATGGCGCTCGCGTGGCTGCGCGGGTCCCCGAGGTAGCTGTCGCGCAGGTCGGCGTGGGCGTCGATCTGGAGGACGCTCACGCCGGGGCGCACCGACGCCACGCCGGCGACGAGCGGTGCAGTGATCGCGTGCTCCCCGCCGAGTGCGACGAAGAACTTGTCCTGGGTGGTCAGCCATGCCGCCGTCTTCCGGATTTCGTCGAAGGCCTCTTCGGTCTGCGCGAAGGGCAGCTCCATCGGCGGCAGCGTGTGGATGCCGACATGGTAGATTTCCCGCCCGAGTTCCTCGTCGTACAGCTCGACCTGGGTCGAGGCGCTGATGATCTCCCGCGGGCCTCCCTTCGTACCCGGCCCGTACGAGGTGGTCCGTTCGAAGGGAATCGGGAGGATAACGGCGCGGCTCCGCGCGAACGATCCGTCCGGCTGGTCGAGAGCGCCGAACGTCACGGGCGGGCCAGGATGATACGGGACGTCGTCGGGCATGGCACAGGTCCTCACGGGAATACTCGGCGTCTACTCCTCGAGGTCGCGCTTGAGATCGGCGAGCAGCGTCAGCGCTTCCAGAGGGGTCAGGGTATTGATGTTCACGTCCTTGAGGCGTCGGACGACGCCGTCGTTGACGGGGGCCGACTCGAAGAGGCCGAGCTGCCGCCGTGAATCGGCCGCGTGCCGGCTGATGGACGGCCGACCGCCGCGCGCCAGCGCGTCCTCCTCCAGCGCCTCGAGGATGGCGCGGGCCCGGGCGATCACGCCGGGCGGCAGCCCCGCCAGACGGGCCACCTGAATGCCGTAGCTGCGGTCCGAGCGCCCCGGCACCACCTTGCGGAGGAAGACGATCTGGTCGCGCCATTCACGGGCCGAGACATGGGCGTTGACGACGCCCGGCACGGTGTCGGCCAGCTCCGTGAGCTCGTGGTAATGCGTGGCGAAGATCGTGCGCGGCCGCGCCCTGCGGTTCGTCGCGAGATGCTCGGCTACGGCCCAGGCCAGGCTCAGTCCGTCGAACGTGGCGGTGCCGCGACCGATCTCGTCGAGGATGACCAGGCTGCGCGACGTCGAGCCGTGGAGGATCTGGGCTGTCTCCTGCATCTCGACCATGAACGTCGACTGGCCGCGGCTGATGTTGTCCGACGCGCCGACGCGCGCGAAGACCCGATCGACCAGGCCGATCTTCGCTTCGCGGGCCGGCACGAACGACCCGGCCTGCGCCATCACGCAGATGAGCGCGACCTGCCGCAGATACGTCGACTTGCCTCCCATGTTCGGGCCGGTCAGGATGACGAGCTGCCTCGACGTGCCGTCGAGCTGGACGTCGTTCGGGACGAAGGGGTCCGGTGAGAACCGTTCGACCACCGGGTGCCGGCCGTCGACGATCGTCAGGTCGTCGCCGTCGTGCACGTGCGGCTTGACGTAGTTGTGCAGCGCGGCCGTTTCGGCGAGACCCGCCAGCACGTCCAGGCTCGCGAGGCTACGAGCCGTGTCCTGCAGGCGCGGCGCCTCGGCGGCGACGCGGGCGCGGAGAGCGTCGAAGATCTCGATTTCCCGCTCCAGGATCCGCTCGTCGGCGCCAAGGACCTTTTCTTCGTACTCCTTCAGGGCCGGCGTCGTGAAACGCTCTCCACCGGCGATCGTCTGCTTCCGGTGGTAGTCGGGCGGTACCGCGTGCAGGTTCGACTTCGAGACTTCGATGTAGTAGCCGAACACCCGGTTGTAGCGCACCTTGAGCGAGGCGATGCCCGTGCGCGCCCGTTCCTGCGCCTCCATCTCGGCGATGACCTGCTTGCCCGACCGCGACACGCGCCGGAGATCGTCCAGTTCCGCGTCGACGCCATCGCGGACGCAGCCGCCCTCGCGCGCGAGTACCGGAGGTTCATCGACGATCACGCGCGCGATCTCGTCCCGGACCTCGGCGACGTCATCGAGTTCGGCGACGAGGCTCGTGATGAGCGGCGCCTGGAACGGCTGCAGGAGCATCCGGACGCGCGGGACCGCTGCGAGGGAGGTGCCGAGCGCCACGAGGTCCCGGGGGCCGGCGGTGCCGAGCGAGGCGCGGGCCACGAGGCGCTCGATGTCGTGGATGGACTTCATCGTGTCGCGGACCCGCCCCCGGTCCGTCGTCCGGAACGCGAAATCCTCCACGGCGTCCAGCCGGTCCCGGACGTGCTCGAGCGACACGAGCGGGCGCAGCAGCCAGGCCCGCTGGAGGCGGCCGCCCATCGGCGTAACCGTTCGATCCAGTTCGGCCAGCAGCGAGCCAGTGCGGCCACCGTCCGTCGACTCGACCAGTTCCAGGTGGCGGATGGTCAGCGGATCCACCACCAGCCGATCGACCTGCGTCCGGAACTGCAGGTCCCGGATGTGGTTCAGGTCCGCCTTCTGCGTGTCGCGAAGGTACTGCACCAGGGCGCCGGCCGCGCGCGTGGCCGCGTGGTGGGGCTCCAGGTTGTACCCGTCCAGCGACTGCACCTGGAACTGCGACAGGAGCAGGCGGCGGGCGCGCTCCAGCTCGAAGTGCCAGCTCTCGACCGGCGTCACCGTCGCGGTCTGCCGGATAGCGGCCGGCACCAGACCGTCCGGATCACGGTCGGCCGGAATCAGGATCTCCCGTGGACGCAGCACGGCGAGTTCGTCGGCCAGGCCCTGCAAGGCGTCGGCTCCGGCGTACTCGGCGGTCTGGAACTCACCCGTCGACACGTCGAGCAACGCGACGCCGACGACGGGATCCGGCTGCGCTCCTGCGCGGACCGGGGGCTCCGTGGAGGCGGACGGATCCGCCAGGCCGGAGGGCGCGAGCGCCGCCAGAAAGACCTGCTCCCGGGCGTCGAGGTAGCCGCCCTCGGTGAAGGTGCCCGGCGAGACGACGCGCACCACCTCGCGCCGGACCAGCCCCTTGGCTTTCCGGGGATCCTCCACCTGCTCGCAGATAGCGACGCGGAACCCTTTCTTGACGAGTCGGACGAGATACGATTCGGCGGCGTGGTAGGGAATGCCGCACATCGGGATCGCCGCGCCATCGGCGTCCTTCGACCGGGACGTCAGGGTCAGGTCGAGGGCGCGCGCGGCGACCAGGGCGTCTTCGAAGAACATCTCGTAGAAGTCGCCCATGCGGAAGAACACGATGGCATCGCGGTGCTGCCGCTTCGCCTCCAGATACTGCCGCATCGCCGGCGTGGCGCTGCCGATCGGCGGGAGAGATCGCTCGGGGGAGGACACGTTCGGACTATAGAAGTGCTCGTCGCGGGACGTCAAGGTGGGTGCGGCGCGCCGCCCCTTCCCGGCCACGCGCGTCGGTGCCAGAATCAGGGAGATGCTGATCCTGGCTCTGGATACGACGACACGATCCGGCAGTGCGGCGCTCGTGCGGGGCGACCGCCTGCTCGAGCAGCGCGAGGGAAATCCGTCCGAGCCGCACGCCCGCCGTCTGCCGGGGACCCTGATCGAACTGGTGGAGCATCAGGGGTTCGCGTTGACGGACATCGACCTCTTCGCCGTCGCGGCCGGCCCGGGATCGTTCACGGGCCTCCGTATCGGCATCGCCACCATGCAGGGGCTTGCCTTCGGGACCTCGCGGCCCCTCGTCGGGGTGTCCGCGCTCGATGCCCTCGCCTGTGCCGCAGCGCCATCCTGCGGGGATGGGGCGCACACGCTGGCCGTCTGGATGGACGCGCAGCGGGACGAGGTGTTCGCCGCGGCGTACCGCGTCGTGGTCGAGGCCGGCCGGGCGGCGCCGCCGACGATCCTCGATGGACCCGTGGCCGCGCCCCCCGGGGACGTTGTGACGCGATGGCGAACGCCGGGTACGCTCTCGCGGCTGGTGGCGGTGGGGGATGGGGCGATCCGCTACGCGCCGCTCATCCGCACGGAGGGCGCGGGGCTCTTCCTCGAGGTGATCGAGCAACCGATGGCGATCGCGTCCGCCGTCGCGACCCTCGGCCGGATGGCCCACGCCGGCGGGGGCCGTCATGTGCCGCACGCGATCCGGCCGGAGTACGTCCGGCGACCGGATGCGGAACTGGTCAGAGAGCGGCGGCGGAGTCAGGTGTGAGCCCTGAGCCGGTCGCCATCGAGCCCTTTGCGGGCGGTGCGGATCTCGACGGCATCCTGGAGATCGATGCCGTCAGCTTCCCGCAGCCGTGGACGCGGTCGATGTACGAACGCGACCTGGAGCATCCCGAGCGGGCCTTCATCCTGGTGGCCCGGACGGCGGGGCGGCGGGTGGCTGGCTACTGCGCCTGCTGGGCGGTGGCGGACGAACTGCACATCAACAATGTGGCCGTCCACCCTTCAACTCGGCGACGTGGTGTGGGCCGCGCGCTTGTCGCGGCTGCGCTTGCGGCAGCGGCGCACCGGGGAGCGAGTCGGGCCTGGCTGGAGGTGCGATCGGCGAACGTCGCCGCTCGGGCCCTGTACGCACGCCTGGGGTTCGTCGAACGCGGGCGGCGGGCCGGGTACTACGCGGCGCCGCCGGACGACGCGATCGTTCTCTTTGTTGAAATCCAAGGAATTGGATTGAATCCAGGCTCTTGAATGGCTCGTGCCCTTGTGGTAGTTTGCGGGTACCACCTTTCCCGACGGCGACGGGCCCTACCGGCCCGCACGTTCGCCCGAGTGGTCCCGAACATGTCGCTGCATCGGATGACCCACGCACGTTTCAGCCCCAAAGCAAGGAGGCGGACTGCATGACGGCACACGCACAGGATCTGCGATCCATGCTGCTCAACACCGACGAGGAGTTCCGTCAGCTCGCCACACGGCACCGCGAATTGGAGGACCGCCTTTCAGAGCTCGCCAGCAAGCCCTTCCTTTCCGAGCCCGAGCAGGTCGAACAGATGACCATCAAGAAGCGGAAACTGCAGTTGAAGGACCGGATGGAGGACATCCTGCGCCGGATGCGCAGGATCGGAGGGCCGCAGCAGATGTCGGCCTGACCCGTTGGTTCCTGAACGCCACGGAGGCGACTGCAGCCAGCGTCCTGTCAGGGGGCGCTGGCTGTTTCCGTTCTGGGGGGACAGGGGGCACGCTGCTACAATAGGACGAGCATGACCATGGACAGAGCCGGCTGGGCGTTCGTCACGCCGGCACTCGGCGCCGCCGTCGTGGCCGGCGCGCTCGGATGGATCGTTCCGGCGGTGGCGCTGGGAGCCTTGGCCGCCTTTCTTGCCTTCTTCTTCCGCGACCCGTCCCGCTCGGTGCCGGCCGGCGATCGCCTCGTCGTCTCGCCGGCGGATGGCCGCGTGCTGGTGGCGGGGGACGTCGAGGCCGGGTCGGCGCCGCCTGGGGCGTGGCGCCAGATCAGCATCTTCCTGTCGCCGCTCGACGTTCACGTGAACCGGATTCCTGCCGGTGGGACGGTGACCCGCGTCGTCTACACGCCCGGGCGCTTCCTGCCTGCGTATCGTGCCGATGCCGCGACCGCGAACGAGCGGAACGAGATCTGGATCGACCGCGACGGCCGTCAGCTCGTGTGCCGTCAGGTGGTCGGCATCCTGGCGCGCCGCCTGGTCTGCCGGGTGCGTGAGGGCGACACGGTCGCGACCGGGCAGAAGTACGGGCTGATGAAGTTCGGGTCACGAATCGATCTGTACTTGCCGCCCCAGACCGATCTGCGGGTCAGCGTCGGGGATCGCGTCAGGGGAGGGGAAACGGTCGTGGCGACATGGTGAAGATGCGCCGCGGCGTCTACATCCTGCCTAGCCTGCTCACCCTGGGGAATCTGTTCTGCGGCTACGCCTCCATCCTGTATGCGATGCGGCGCGAGTTCGACATCGCCGCGCCGCTCATCGGCGTGGCGATCATCCTCGACATGCTCGACGGGCGGATCGCCCGCATGACCGGCACGACCAGCGCGTTCGGCCTCGAGTTCGACTCCCTCGCGGACGTCATCTCGTTCGGGATCGCGCCCGCCATACTGGTGTTCCAGTGGGGACTCGCGCCCCTCCATCGGCTCGGATGGGCGGCCGGGTTCATCTACCTCACCGCGGCGGCGATGCGGCTGGCCCGGTTCAACATCCAGAGCGCGACCGTCCTCGACAAGCGGTACTTCGTGGGACTTCCCAGTCCGGCGGCGGCGGCGGTGCCGGCGTCCACGGTGTACTTCTACACGGCCGGCTTCACTGACCGGCAGGGCGCGGTGCTCGCCGCTCTGCTGATCGTGCTTCCAGCCCTGCTCATGGTCAGCACGATCCGGTTCCGCAGCTTCAAGACCGATCTGCGTGTGAGCCGCTCGTACAAGATCCTCGCCCTGCTGGCGGTCGTGATCGGTCTGGTGCAGTGGCACCCGCCGGTAGTGCTGCTGGTGCTGGCGTACGTCTATGTGCTCCTGGGCCTTGGGTCGTGGGTCTGGACGCGGCTGCGGCGCCGGCCGGCCGAGGTCGATCGCGATCCTGGGCCGGTCCTGGCGGATTCGGGGCCGGAGCACTGATCGGCCGCCGACGTCGGCCGCCCTCGTCGCTCATCACCGCCGTCCTACGCCGTCGGCAGCTCCATCGTGACCGTCGTCCCCACCCCGGGGGTCGATTGGATGCGAATCGTGCCGCGGTGCAGATCGACATTCCGCTTCGCAATCGTCAGGCCGAGCCCCGTACCGGCAGCTTTCGTGGAGAAGTAGGGCTCGAAGATGTGCGCCAGCGCCTCGGCGTCCATCCCGACTCCCGTGTCGCCAACGGAGAGCTCCAGCGCTGACCCGTCGGCGGCTGCCCGTCCGAGGATCCGGAGCGTTCCGCCGGAAGGCATGGCGTGCAGTGCGTTGTCGATGAGATTGGTGAGCGCGCGGCCAATGAGGGTGCGATCGACCATGATGGGCTGGAGCGACCGCGGCACGTCGACCTCGAGCGCGACCCGGTCGGTGAGGCCGGAGCGGTAGGGCCGGACTACTTCGTCGACCAGCTCGGCCGGCGATGTCGACACCGGCCGCGGTGTCGGGGACGAGGCAAAGCTCGAGAACTCACCGGCGATGTGCCGGAGCAGCCGGACCTGGGTGAGGATGGAATCGACGCACCCTTCGAGCACGGGTGACAGCGGCGTGCCCCGGTCCGCGTGCACCCGTCGCAGGTGTTCGGCCGACAACTGGATGGGCGTCAGCGGGTTCTTGATCTCGTGAGCGACCTGTCTCGCCATGTCGGCCCAGGCCTCGAGACGATGGGTGCGCTCCAGCTCCGCCTGCTGGCGCTGCAGTTCCCGGGCCATGGCATTGAAGGTTTCGACCAGCCGGCGCAATTCGTCGGACGACGTCAGGGCCACGCGGACGGAGAGGTCGCCTCCGGCCAGGCGCGCCGTGGCGCGCTGCAGGCGGTTCACCGGATCGGCAATCCGCTCGGCCATCCAGTAGCCCAGACCGGCCCCGCCCAGGATGAAGAGGAGGACGCCGAGCAGAATGCGCCGGTTGAGGTCCCCGATCTCACGTTCGATGGCCTGCTGACGCAGGGCCAGCGGCACGATGAGGATGGCGTACCTGCCGCCGACCCTGACCGGCGACGCGGCGACCATGTAGCGGAGGTCGCCGGCCTGCTCCTCGCCGACGTACGCCATGCGGCGGTCCAGCGCGATGGCCCGGTAAACGTCGGCGGGCGTCCGCGTGGAGAGCAATCCCGAGGCGTAGAGGTCCCGCTCGCTCGTGGCGGACAGGCGCGCGCCGTCGAAGACGTTGACGTCCTGTCCGATCACGCGCGAGATCCAGACGAGCACGTCGTCGTCGAGGCCGACGGGGGCTTCCGTCTGATCCTGCGGCCGGGCGTAGTCTTCGACGACCCGCTGGGCGACGGCGGTGGTCCGGACCGCCGCGTCCTCGATGTCCGTGCGCAGGCGCGCGTTCAGGTAGGCGCGGGCCACGAGGGCGAGCGCCAGCACGGGGATGAGCGCCGCCGCCACGAACGCTAGGAAGAGCTTCCGATAGAAGCTGGCGCGGATCTCACGGAGCACCTCGCGTCCGCGCGCGGCGGCGCGTCCGGTGGCCAGCGACGCCAGACCGACCAGCGCGAGGAGGATGGCGAACGAGACGCCGGCCAGCGTGGCGAGTTCCGCGAGCGTGACCAGGTGATCGATGGCCGATGCCCGCGGATAGCCGAACGCGTAGATCTCGCCCCGGTTGTTGGCGAAGAACACGTTCCAGGCCCGCCCGCTTTCGGGCAGTTCGACCCAGAACGGTTCGCGGGAGGCGTAGATGCGGGAGAAGGTGTCCTGATCCAGCGTCCAGGCCGCGGCTCCCGACGCGTAGAGGGCCTGTCGGCTCCAGCCGTACACCGCGAACGCGACATCCCGGACGGCGCCCGACCTCGCGGCAGCCGTGCGGGGGCTGCGGATGAGCTCGACGTAGGGGTTCCGGGACTGGATGAAGGGCAGCGCGGAATAGTCCAGGATCGCGTGAATGACGATCGCCCCCACCATCCGGCGGCTGGCACCGGTCTCCTCGCAGATGCCGCGTCCCGCGTGCAGCAGACGGCGCTCTTCGGACCCAATGGGGGACACTTCCTCGAACACGTCCCAGTCGCAGCTCGATTCAATCCACTTCTGCGGCGTCGACGTGTATTCCGGGAGATTGAGCGCGAACCGGCTGACGAGCGTGCCGTCGGCCCGGTACAGCTCGATGGCGGACGTCAGCCGATCCAGGGCAAGGTCGGTCTGCGACCAGACGAGGAACGCCGCGTCGGTCGAGGGGGAATCCGCATCGGCGGATGCCGCCGTGACCACGTCGACGAGGCCCGGCATGGCATCGATCTGGGCCGCGGCCTCTCCCACCGTCGTCTGGAGCGTGTCACGGAACTGGAGCGCGTCGGGAGCGAGTTGCCCGCTGATGACCTGGCGCTTGGCGTTCGTGGCTTCGCGGAACACCGAGGGGTACAGCACGAAAGACGGTGCGGCGATGGCCACGAAGATGGCCGCCAGGCGGGCGGCCTGCGCCGCGCGGCGATACCGATGGACGACGGCAGGCCAGCGCGCCGCCGTGAACGCCAACGCCACCGCCGGCCAGGCCACGCCCGCGATGCGGTCGCCGGGCGTGCCGGCACCGAACACGAGGACCGCTGCCAGAGAGGGCCCGGCCCAGCACAGCAGTCGCAGGACGCCCGCCGACGCCGGAGGCGAAGGGCGATGCAGGGCGTCGGCGACGCGCAGGAGGCCCACGGATGTCCAGGCCAGCGCCGCGTGGCCGACGACGAGACCGATGAGCAGGAAAAGGCGATCCCAGTCCCACGGCTGGAGCGAAAAGACCAGCAGGTCGGCGCGGTCCGATAGGGCGAGGGCACGCAGCCACCAGAGATGGAGGAGCAGCAGGCCAGCCACCAGCACGCCCGCCGTCAGGTGCACGGCCACCGCGCGGGACCGCGTTCCCCACCGGGCCCGGCGACCGCCCGCGAGACGTCGGAGCGCGGCACGCAGCGGAGGCGCTGCCGAGACCAGGAGCGCCCCGACTCCGAGCGTTGCCAGCGCGTGGAACGTGACGTCGAGGGGCGAGCGCAGAATCGTTCGGAGCAGATCGGCCGACGAGAGCCAGTGAGAGTCGGGATCCGTCCGCGCCAGCAGCGGCAAGGCCAGCCACGAGAGAAGCCTGAACGCTGCGATGGCGCCAAGGCAGGCGAGGGCGCCGATCACGGCCCGCCGCAGCACCCGACCGGAGACGGCCAGTCCAGCCAGCGGAAGGGCGGCGAAACCGCAGGCCACGGCGGCCAGGAGCAGCAGCGCACCCGCGGTCGTGCGGCGGACGACGGCACGGGCCTCCCCGATGGCACCGGCAGGGATCCGGCCCTCGAGCAGGAGGTCGCCGGCGTCGGTCGTGATCAGGAAACCGGCTGCGTGCGAGCCGGATCCAGCCCCTTCATAGCGCGTCAACAACTCGACCCGGACCAGGCCTGCCGTCCAGGCGGCCGTCTCGCGCAACGACAGCGGGCCTCCCGACCGTTCCGACGGCAGGAGTCGCTCGACGGCCAGGATGCCGGACGGGCGGCTGTCTCCACGGGCCCGTGCGACGGGTTCGACGGCGACGAGTCGGGGGCCGAGCGGCCCGGGCGCGACGAACGTGGCATGGCCGCTGTTCAGCCGGGCTCGCGGGAGGTCTGACGGCCGGCCGCTCCAGGCGATGGGGACTCCCTCGGGGCTGTAGAGCGTAATCGAGGTCTGGCCGCCGCGCTCGGCACGGCGCCGGCTGTCGGCCAGCCAGGCGAAGAGCTGGCGGCCGGTGGCCGCGTCGGACGGAGACTCGGGCAGGGCGGCGATCCGGGTCGCGAGGTCGACGGCGACGGCCTCGAGCGCCGCGGCGTCACGGACCACCGCGCGCCGGACCTCCTCGGTGACGATGAGGGTTCCGGCGGCGTTGCTCCAGCCAAGATGACGGACTTCGTACGCGGCCCCGGCGGCGAGCACGAGGATCGCCGCGAGCAGCGTGCCGGCCGGCAGCCGCCACCACGGGCGGTGACGAAGGGTGGGCCGCATGCGGATGCCAGCAGCATAGCCCCCGCGCTGCCCCGCGGACAAGGCGTGTGCGCGTCGGCCGCGTGGACGCGCGGAAGCATGCTATAACGATGGGGCGCGACCGCCGGTCTGTCCGCGGGCTGTCTGGCCCGTGACCGTGTGCGCACCCCATGACTCCGGATTCCCCTGTCACGTCGATTCTCAAGCGAGGCGCGCTGCTGGCCGCGGCGAACTGGCAGGTGACGGTCATCCAGTTCGTAGCGGATGCGACCTTCAAGCTGCTGCTGAGCGTGCCGCTGGTGGGCGGGGTCCTGCTGGGCGCGCTGGTCGTCGGCCAGGAGCTGCCCGCGTCACGGGGCGTCACACTGCGCTCGGCGATCGATTACGTGGTGGGGACGCTGCTCGCCGAGCCCGTCGTCCTGCTCGCGTTTCTGGTGTCGTTCTCTCTCGTGGCCCTGAGCGGGTCGATCCTGATGTTCCTCATCAAGGGCGGCACGATCAGCACCCTGGCGGCGGCGGAACGTGCGGGCGGACCGGTCGAAGTCCCGCCGCTGCGCCTGCCCGTCTTCTGGTCGGGCGCCACGTTCTCGCTCGAACGGTTCGGAGACGGCTGCCGACGGCTGTTCAGGCGCTACCTGCGGCTGGGCCTCATGCTCGTCGCCATGTACGCGCTGTCGGGCGCGGTCTACCTCTCGACCATCTTCCACATCGGGGCGGCGCCAGGGGACGCGACGACCGACGTGCGGTGGACGGTCACGGCGGGCCTCGTCTCCGCGCTGCTGGTCGGATGGATCACCGTCGTCAACTTCGTGTACCTGCTGGTGCAGATCGTCGTCGCCGCCGAGGATTGCAGCGTGCGGCGCGGGGCGATGCGGGCCGCACGCTTCCTCTGGTATCGCCGCGGTCCGGTGTTGAGCGTCTTTGGGCTCGTGCTGGCGCTGGTCGTCACGGCGACGGTGGTGTCGTTCATCGCCTCGGCGGCGCTCGGGGTGATTGCGTTCGTACCGCTCGCGGGACTCGCCGTGGTGCCGCTCCAGTTGCTCGCCTGGCTCTTCAGGAGCGTCGTCTTCCAGTTCATCGGCCTGAGCGCCCTCACCGCGTATCTGGCGCTGCACCGGCGGTACCGGGAGGACGTCGCCGATCAGCGACGCGCGGATGACGCGTCACTGCCGGTGTTCGAACCCTGACGATCCGCGAGGGCCCCGTCAGGCGCGTAGGCAGGCGGTGGCTCCGGGCCCACTTCCTTTCCCGGCAGAAAATCCAGCGGACCGACTGGGGGCTCGACTGCCCCATCCAGGATGAGGAGCGGCGGACCGAGCAGCCGCGGTGGAACAGGTCGTCCGGGGATGTTGCGAGGCGGACCCACGGGCCCTTCCATGCTGCCGCCGATCGCCAGAGCGGTGCCGTTGCCGGTCAGCACCGTGAGCCGGGCCGGCACGTCGCCGTCCGCAGGGGAGAAATGCGGCGTGTGCACGAGGCGGTCGGGCGGTGTGTAGCGGCCGTTCATTCGTCCGTCCTCGGGATCGAACGAACGGATCTCGGGAGCGATGCCCGCGACCACGAGGCGATCCTCGATGAGCAGGGGCGGCCCGGCCGGGCGCGAGCCCAGCGCATACTGCCAGACGAGGTTTCCGTTGCCTTTCCTGAGCGCCCGGACGACGTTGTCCAGCGAGACGAAGTAGACGAACCGGGCATCGGCGATCGCGGGCTCGGTCACGTCGCCGCCCGTCCGCCAGCGCCACCGCAGAGTGCCATTTCTGGAATCGAGGGCGTAGAGGAAGTTGTCGGACGAGCCTGCGTACACGCGATCGGTGTCTGCCGACACCGATCGCACCTCACCGCCCAGTGCCCTCGACCAGAGCGGGGAGCCGGTGTCCGAGGCCAGGCAGACGACGTGGCCGTCGGCGAGACCGATGAGGATCCGGGTCCGCGTCAACGCGGGGGCGGAAGCCGCCCGGGCCGGCAGCGGCGTCGACCAGCGCGGCGTGCCGTCCTCGCTCCCGATGGCGGCGAGTTCCCCGGTCTCGATCGGCAGGACGACAAGCCGCTCCGTGGCCACGGGCTCGCTGAGGGGCGGCGCCTTCAGCATCGACTCCCAGCGGAGAGCGCCGCTGTCGACGGCCAGCGCCCAGACCCGCGCGCCGTCTGCGCCAAGGAGCATGTCCCCGTTCGTGACGAGGGGGACGCCCGATGTGCAGCGGGCGGTCCAGGTCACGCGGCCCGTGAGCAGCGAGACGGCCACGACGGTGCCGTCGCGCAGAGCCGCGTAGGCGTGACGCTCGTCGAAGGCTGGCCGCACCGCGAGCGCGGCGGGCAGCGAGCGCTGCCAGACCGTGCCGCCCGGGAATTCCAGCGCGAGGGGCGCGTCCTGCTGGAGCGGCGGCTGCACGGGTGCGGCCGGCTGGGCGACGGCCGCGCCGGCCAGGACGACCAGCGCCAGCCCGGCCCCACACGCCTCGGACCGCCAGTGCATCATGCCAAAGCCGGGAAAGAGGCGCTCAGGAGACGTTCGGGGAAGAGGACAGACATGACCCCGGTATAATACGTCAAAGGACTCAGGACCGACGCGCGGCGCCCCGATGGACCGGGGGGCGCGGTGTCCGCGTCCAGCCTCGCGTGACCCATCAGACCATCGTCGTCGTCGACTTCGGCTCCCAGTACACGCAATTGATCGCGCGGCGGTTGCGCGAGATCGGCGTCTACTCGGAGATCGTTCCCTACCGCACACCGCTTGAGGACGTGCTGGCGCGCCGGCCGTACGGCCTGGTGCTCTCGGGCGGCCCGAGGAGCGTCCGCGACGCTGGAGCGCCACGCTGCGATCCGGGTCTGCTGGACGCGGGCCTGCCGGTTCTGGGCATCTGCTACGGCATGCAGCTCATGGCCGATCTGCTCGGCGGGCAGGTGTCCCCGGCGCCGCATCGCGAGTACGGGCCGGCCACCGTGCGCGCATCGGATCCGGCCGGCCGCCTGTTCCGGGGGCTCACCGGGACGCTCGACGTCTGGGCCAGCCACGGCGACTACGTCACCGGCCTGCCGTCCGGTTTCGCCTGTGTGGCGACCAGCGACAACGCCCCGATTGCCGCCATGGAGGCCTTGGACCGGCGGCTGTTCGGCGTGCTGTTCCACCCCGAGGTGGCGCACACGACGGGCGGTTCGGCGCTGCTTCGCGCGTTCGCCGTCGAGGTGTGCGGTTGTGCCGGCGACTGGACGCCGCGGGCCTTCGTCGAGGAGTGCCGCACCGCGATCGCCGGGCAGGTCGGCGACGGCCGGGTGGTGTGCGCGTTGAGTGGTGGCGTGGATTCCGCGGTGGCGGCCGTGCTCATCCACCGGGCGATCGGCGAGCGCCTCACCTGCGTGTTCGTCGACAACGGCCTCCTTCGGCTGGACGAGGCCGCGCAGGTGCGGCAGCGCCTGGCGGAGCGGCTTCGCCTCCCGGTGGTCGTCGTGGACGCGGGCGATCGATTCCTGGCGGCCCTCGCCGGCGTCACCGATCCGGAGACGAAGCGCAAGCGCGTCGGCCGGCTGTTCGTGGAGGTATTCGAGGAGCAGGCCGAGGCGCTCGGCGGGTTCGATTTCCTGGCGCAGGGCACGTTGTATCCGGATGTGATCGAGTCGGAGTCGGTGGTCGGGCCGTCGGCCGCCATCAAGAGCCACCACAACGTGGGCGGCCTGCCCGAGGCCATGCGGCTGACACTGGTGGAGCCGTTGCGGCAGCTCTTCAAGGACGAGGTCCGGGCCGTGGGGCGAGAGATTGGTCTGGACGACGCGTTCGTGCGGCGGCAGCCGTTTCCCGGGCCTGGGCTCGCGGTGCGGATCATCGGGGAGGTGACGCGCGAGCGGCTGGATCTGCTCAGGCGCGCCGATGCCGTCGTCGTGGACGAGTTCCGGCGGTCCGGGTGGTACGAGCGGCTCTGGCAGGGGTTTGCCGTGCTGCTGCCCGTGCGCAGCGTTGGCGTCATGGGGGACGAGCGCACCTACGACGACACGATCGCCGTGCGAGCGGTCGAAAGCCGGGACGGCATGACCGCCGACTGGGCACGCCTGCCTGCGGATTTGCTGGCGCGCCTGTCGTCGCGCCTGGTGAACGAGGTGCCGGGTATCAGCCGGGTGGTCTACGACATCAGTTCGAAGCCCCCATCGACGATCGAGTGGGAGTGACATGGCCGAATTCGTGCACCTGCACCTGCACACGGAGTACTCGCTGCTCGACGGCGCGTGCCGCATTGGCGAACTGCTGGTCGAGGCGCAGCGGCTCGGCATGAAGGACCTGGCGGTGACCGAGCACGGCAACCTCTTCTCGGCGATCCAGTTCTACGACAAGGCGAAGGCGTGCGGGATCAATCCGATTCTCGGGTGCGAAGTCTACGTGGCGCCGGGCAGCCGGCTCACGAAGTCGGGCACGCCGGGTGAGACGGCGAACCACCTCGTGCTGCTCGCGACGGACAACGTCGGGTTCGGCAACCTCGTGAAGCTGGTGTCGGCAGGCTATACCGAGGGCTTCTACTACAAGCCGCGGATCGACAAGGACCTGCTGGCCGAACACGCGAAAGGGCTCGTGGCCCTGAGCAGTTGTCTTAAGGGCGAGGTCCCGTCGGAGCTGCGCTTCGAGCGGGCGGATCGCGCGCGCGCGGCGGCCGCCGTGTACCGGGACATCATGGGCCCCGGCAACTACTTTCTGGAACTGCAGTTCCAGGGGATCGAGGACCAGCGCATCGTCAACGAGGGGTTGCTGCCGATCTCGAAGGACCTCGGCATCCCTCTCGTGTGCACGAACGACGTCCACTACCTGCGGCGCGACGATCATCGCCCGCACGACATCCTGCTGTGCATCGGGACGGGAAAGAACGTCAGCGACGTGGACCGGATGCGCTACCACGGCGATCAGTTCTACCTGAAGAGCGCGGAGGAGATGGCGGGGGTCTTCGGGCACCTGCCGGAGGCCCTGCGGAACACCGTCGCCATTGCGGAGCGGTGCCGCGTCAACCTGGACGACCGGGGGCCGCACCTGCCGAACTTCCAGGTGCCGGACGGATTCTCGATCGACGCCTATTTCGAGCACATGGTCCGTCAGGGTTTCGAGCTGCGCCGGCCACGGCTGGCAGCGCTGTCGGCCGAAGGGCGCCTCCGGCATTCCGTCGCCGAGTACGAGGCGCGGCTGCAGTACGAAATCGACGTGATCAAGCGGATGCAGTACCCCGGATACTTCCTCATCGTCTGGGACTTCATCCGCTACGCGCGCGAGCAGGGCATCCCGGTCGGCCCCGGCCGAGGATCGGCGGCCGGCAGCCTCGTGGCGTACTGCCTGCGCATCACCGACGTCGATCCGCTGGAGTTCGACCTGCTGTTCGAGCGGTTCCTGAACCCGGAGCGCATCTCGCTGCCGGACATCGACATCGACTTCTGTGAGCGCCGGCGTGGAGAAGTGATCGACTACGTCACCCGGAAGTACGGCCGGGAGAACGTGGCCCAGATCATCACCTTCGGCACGATGAAGGCGAAGGCCGCCGTCCGCGACGTCGGCCGCGTCCTCGGCATGACCTACGCCGAAGCCGATCGCGTGGCGAAACAGATTCCCGCGGCGCTCGACATGACCCTCGACAAGGCCCTGGCCGAGAACCCGGTGCTGAAGCAGCTCGAGTCGTCGGACGCGCGCGTCGGCGAACTCGTCGGCATCGCCAGGCGGCTCGAGGGCATGGCCCGGCACGCCTCGGTGCACGCGGCCGGCGTGGTCATCGCGCCGAGGCCGATCACCGAGTTCGCCCCGCTGCACAAGGGCGCCCGCGACGAGATCACGACCCAGTGGGGCATGAAGGAGATCGAACGGATCGGTCTCCTCAAGATGGACTTCCTCGGGCTGAGCACGCTGACCCTGATCCGGGACGCGGTCGAGGAGATCGAGGCCACCACCGGAGTCCGGCTCGACATCGACAACCTCCCGATGGACGACGCCAGGACGTACGATCTCTTCTGCGAGGGGCACACGCTCGGCGTCTTCCAGTTCGAGAGTTCGGGGATGCGCGACATCCTGCGGCGGGCCAAGCCGCGGCGCCTCGAGGATCTGATCGCCCTGAACGCCCTGTACCGCCCTGGCCCGATCAAGGGCGGGATGATCGACGACTTCATCAACCGCAAGCACGGGCGCGTGGACGTGGCGTACGAACTGCCGCAGCTCGAGCCCATCCTCGGCGAGACCTACGGCGTGATGGCCTACCAGGAGCAGGTCATGCGCGTCGCGAGCGAGCTGGCCGGTTTCACCCTGGGTGAGGCCGACACGCTCCGCAAGGCGATGGGCAAGAAGAGCCAGGCGCTGATGGAAGCGCAGCGCGAGAAGTTCATGGCGGGCGCCACCGCCCGAGGCATTCCGTGGAAGCAGGCCTCGCACGTCTTCGATCTCATGGAGCAGTTCGCCGGCTACGGGTTCAACAAGTCGCACTCCACGACGTACGCGTACCTGGCCTACCAGACGGCCTACCTCAAAGCCAACTTCCCCTGGCACTTCATGGCGGCGCTCCTCACGATCGAGTCCCAGAACACCGACAAGGTCGGCATGTACCTCGGCGAGTGCCGTGAGCTGGGCGTGCCAATCCTCCCTCCCGACATCAATCGCAGCGAATG
>CAYZYG010000001.1:10429-24789 GCA_964481395.1 uncultured Vicinamibacterales bacterium | reverse complement strand
GACGTCAACACGAGCCGCCTCGCGTTCTCGGTCACGCCCGACGGCGTGCGATTCGGCCTCGGCGCGGTGAAGAACGTGGGGGAGTCGGCGATCGCGTCCATCCTCCAGGCGCGCGCGGCCCACGGCGGCATCACGTCCCTCTCCCGGCTCTGCGAGGAATGCGACCTGCGCCTCGTCAACAAACGGGTCCTCGAGAGCCTGGTCAAGGGAGGCGCCTTCGACTCCCTCGTGGGGCCGCGTGGGGGCGAGGTCGCCGCGCTCCGCCCGAGGCTGCTGGCGGCGATCGACGGCGCGATCGACCACGGGAACCGCCACCAGCGCGACCGGGACAAGGGGCAGGCCCAGTTGTTCGGAACGGCGGACGACGAATCGCCGGTGGACGATGGACCGTCGCTGCCGCAGGCCGAGCGATGGAGCGAGGCGCAGCAGCTGGCGTGCGAGAAGGAGGCCCTGGGCCTCTACCTGAGCGGCCACCCGCTGCAGCGGTTCAGGGCGGACCTGACCTCCTTCGGGGCCATCGGGCTGGGCGACCTGCTGCTGCTCGGCGACCCGTCGACCGACGGCGACGAGGCCCCGGCCGACAACGGCGGACCGGCGCGGATCAGCGAGGACGTCGTCGTGGGAGGGATGGTCACCGGGCTGCGTCCCCTACGGACGAAGAAAGGGGACCGTATGTGCGCGTTCGTCCTGGACGATCCGGACGGCACCGTGGAGGTGGTCGTGTACCCGACGACGTTCGCGAAGGCCGGCTCCATCGTCGAGGAAGATGCCGCCGTCGTGGTCAAAGGGCGCTTCGAGCGCGACGAGGACAACGCCCGGATCGTGGCGTCTGAACTGCTGCCGATCGAGTCGGTTCGCGCGCAGGTGACGAGGGAAGTGCTGATTCGTCTGTCGGCGCCCCCCCACTCGCGGCGGACGTTCGAGCAGCTGTCGGACGTGCTCGGCCGTCATCGGGGCGACAGCCGCATCAGCCTGGAGCTGGCTGTCAGGGAAGGCAAGCGGGGCTGGTGCGTGCGCGTGGCGGTGTCGGGTCAGTACCGGGTCCGTCCTTCGGATCGTCTCGTTGCCGAAGTCGAACAGCTCTGCGGTCGCGGTTCCGTGACTCTGGGGTAGGATGGGAGCGATGCCTGCGGACCTGCTCGAATTCGAAGAACCGATCGGCGTCCTGCTCAAGGAGATCGAGGCCCTCAGCCTGATGCCGCGCACCGACGCCCGGGCAGCCGGGATCGCGCAGTTGTCGGCGCGGGTCGAGTCGCTGCGGTCGGAGCTGTACGCGAACCTGACCCCCTGGCAGCGCGTGCTCGTGGCCCGTCACGCCAGCCGGCCGAGCACGCAGGACTACATCGAACGCCTGTTCAGCGACTACGACGAGATTCACGGGGACCGGCGCTTCGCCGACGACCACGCGATTGTGTGCGGATTCGCGTGCTATCACGGCGCGCGCGTGCTGGTCGTGGGCCACCACAAGGGGCGCACGACCAAGGAGAAGATCTACCGCAATTTCGGCTACGCCCGCCCCGAGGGGTACCGCAAGGCCATCAGGGCCATGCGGATCGCGGAAAAGTTCGGCCGCCCCATCATCATCTTCGTCGACACGCCGGCGGCCTACCCGGGGATCGAGTCGGAGGAGCGCGGGGTGGCGGAGGCGATTGCGTTCAACCTCCGCGAGATGAGCGTGCTCGAGGTGCCGATCGTCGTCCTGGTCTGCGGCGAGGGCGGGAGCGGCGGAGCGCTGGGCATCGCCATCGGCGACCGGGTGCTCATCCAGGAGTTCGCCATCTACAGCGTGATTCCGCCCGAGGGGTGCGCGGCCATCCTGTGGCGGGATTCGGGCCGCAAGGTCGAGGCCGCGACCGCGCTCAAGCTGACGGCCCCGGACCTGCTGCAGCTCGGCATCGTCGACGAGATCGTGCCCGAGCCGCCTGGCGGAGCCCACCAGGATCCCGCGGCCGCCGCTCAGTTCGTCGACGCGGCGCTGCAGCGTGCGCTCGCCGAGGCGTCCGCAGGCGGGGTGGATGGGCGAATCGCACGGCGCTACGCGAAGTTCCGCGGCATGGGCCGGCTCGGTGTGGACTTCGTGGACGCAGCCGGTCCCCCGCCGGACGGCGCGGCCTCCTCGTGACCGTTTCCTACCTCTGGGAGGACCTGCCCTGCGACGAGGGCGACGTCCGGCGGCTTGCTGGGGCCCTCGGCCTCGATCCGCTCCTCGCGCGCCTGCTGGTGCTGCGCGGTCTCAGCGATCCCGACGCCGTCGATCGGTTCCTGAATCCCCGCCTCGACCAGCTGCACGACCCCTGGCGCCTCACCGACATGAGGCCAGCGGTCGATCGTCTGCTGGCCGCGGTGGAGCGCGGCGAGCGCATCGCGGTTCACGGCGACTACGATGTCGATGGCATCACGGCCACCGTCGTGGTGCGGCGGGCGCTCGAGCTGCTGGGCGCGGACGTCGTGCACTTCGTGCCGGATCGCCTGCGCGACGGATACGGTCTCAACGTGCCAGCCATCGAGCGTCTCCACGCGGAAGGCTCCAGGGTCATCGTGTCCGTCGATTGCGGAATCAGGAGCGAGGAAGCGGCCCTCCGGGCGCGCGACCTCGGGCTGGATCTGATCATCACGGATCACCACGAGCCGGACGCGGCGCTGCCGCCGGCGCTGGCCGTCGTGAACCCGAAGCGGCCGGACTGCACGTATCCCGACAAGGACCTGTCAGGCGCCGGGATCGCCCTGAAGCTCGTGCAGGCGCTGTGCGAACGGACCGGACGGAGTCATTGGCTTCCCGCCTTCGTCAAGATCGCGGCCATCGGCACGGTCGCCGACGTCGTGCCCGTGCTCGGAGAGAACCGGGTCATCGCGAGCGTGGGCCTGGACCTCCTGACCCGCGGGCCGCACAAGACGGGCCTCCGCGCCCTGCTCGAGTCCAGCGGGCTGAGCGGGCGCCCCATCAGCAGCTACCACGTGTCCTTCATGCTCGCGCCGCGACTGAACGCCGCGGGACGGATGAGCACCCCGGACATCGCGCTCCGGCTGCTCCTGGCCTCGGACGAGTCGATGGCCGACGAGGCAAGAGCGCTGGCGGAACAGCTCGGCCAGGAGAACGAGCGGCGCCAGCAGGAGGAGCGTGCGACGCTCGCGGATGCGCGACGCACCGTCGACGGGGATCCTCACATCGGCGCCAGATCGGTGCTCGTGGTGGCGGGGGACGGGTGGCACCGAGGCGTGATCGGCATCGTCGCCTCCAAGCTGGTCGAGACCTACCACCGGCCCGCCATCGTGCTGTCGATCGACGGCGAGACCGCGCACGGCTCCTGCCGCAGCATCCCGGCGTTCAACATGCTCGAGGCCCTCGAGGCCTGCCACGAGCACCTCGACCGGTTCGGCGGGCACAAGATGGCGGCCGGACTCACGCTCCCCTCGGACCGCATCAAGGCCTTCCGATCGAGCATGGCCGAGTGGGCCGACGAACGGCTCGGCCCGGACGATCTCCGGCCGCGGTTGCGCCTCGACGCGCGAGTCTCTTTCCGGCAGTTGACGCTGTCCTTCGCCGATCAGGTCGGGCGCCTGGCCCCGTTCGGCATCGGCAACCCGCGTCCGCTGTTTGCGGCGACGGGCGTCACCGTGGGCGACGGCCCGAGGCGCGTCAAGGATCGTCACCTGAGCATGGGCCTGCGGCAGGACGGCGTGCCGATCCGGGGCATCTACTGGCGGGGAGCCGAGCGGGCGGCCGAGATCGAGCGGGCCCGGAACGGGCTGGACGTCGCATTCTCGGTCGAGCACAATAGTTTCAACGGCCGATCGTCGGTCGAGCTGTCCCTCACCGATATCCGGCCGGGCAGCGAAGAGGGACCGTGACGACCTGGCAGCGGCGGCTGCGCGCCGCCATCGCCGTGTTCGGGGTGGGATTCGCCATCCTGGTGTACTTCGCCATTCGCGAGGGCAGGCCTCCTGCGGCTGCGGACGCCCCGGTGTCCCGCGTGGATCGCGCCGCCGCGGCCGAGAGCATCGGCGGGGAGGCCCTCCAGCTCAAGGGCACCCAACAGGAGTTCCGCGTCGAATACGACCGGAGCCTCTCGTATCCGGACGGGCGCCAGCGGATGATCGGGGCGCGGGTGTTCGTGACGGAACGGGCGGGACGCGCCTACACGCTCACAGGCGTCGAGGCGGAAGTCGGCGCCGGTGAAGATCGCATCGACTTCCGTGGCGGCGTGACACTGAAGTCCGACGACGGTCTCGAGGCCCAGGCGCCAGAAGCGACCTACACCCAGTCGGAAGGCGTGATGCGGGCGTCCGGCGGTGCGGCCTTCAGCGAGGGGCGCGTGTCGGGGCGTTCGTCCAGGCTGACCTACGACAAGAACCGTGACGTGCTGTGGATGCTGGACGAGGCGGCGCTCGACATGGCGCCCGATTCGGCCGGGGACAGCCCGGTCCACATCGAATCGGCGAATGCCGGGCTGGCCCGCCGCGATCACTACGCGCGTTTCGATGGCGGGTTCACGCTGAGGCACGGGGCGCGTGAGCTCCACAGCGAGGTGGCCACCGCGTACCTGAGCGAGGATCAGTCCAAGGTCCAGGTGCTTGAGATGCGGGGCCAGGCCAGCGTCGCGGGGCTGGGCGCCGAGACGGGCGCGCTCCGCTCGATGCGGGCCGACGCCATCAATGTCGAGTTCGCCGAGGATGGACGGACGCTGCGGGGCGCCACGCTGGCGGAGCACGCGTCGATCGACGTCGGCAGTGCGAGCGGCGACCCGAGGAGGATTGCCGCGCGCTGGATCGAACTCCGGCTCGCGGACGACGGCGTGACCGTAACGACTCTGAGTGCCAGGGACGACGTGCGTCTCGACCTGCCGGCCGAGGGCACGCAGGGGGCGAAGACGCTGCTCGCCGCCACGCTGGCCGCTTCGGGTGAGGGCGGTGCCGGCCTGAGCGCGGCGACCTTGACGGGCGGGGTGGAATACCGGGAGACGCCTCCCGGAGCGAAGGCGACGCGACTGGCCCGGGCCGACACGATGAGGCTCACGATGGAGGCCGGGTTCGGCTCCGTTGACGACGCCCGGTTCGAGGGGACGTTCTCGTTCGAGGAGGACCAGGTCAGGGCCCAGGCGGCTGAGGCGAGCTATCAGGTGTCGGACGGGGTGATCGCCCTGTCAGGCGCGGATCCCGCGTCCGGTGCGAACCCCCGCGTGACGGATGGGCGGGCGGCCATCGAAGGAGCGCGGGTCACGCTCACGCTGCAGGGGCGGAAGGTTTCCGCAGAGGAGAAGGTCCGCACCGTGCTGCTGCCCATGGCCGGGGCCGCGGCATCCGGCGGGGCCGCCCAGAAGCGATCGTCGATGCTCGAGGCGAACGCACCCGTCTACGCCGCGTCGGACTCCCTGTCGTACGACGGAGACGCCCGGCGCGCCAGTTTCAAGGGATCGGCGCGGCTCTGGCAGGGCGACACGGCGATCCAGGGCGACGAACTTACCATCGACGATGCGACGGGCAACCTGGCGGCGCGGGGGCAGGTGCGCTCGACGCTGATGCTCGAAACCAGCGCGGCGGCGGAAGGCACCGGCGGGCGCCGGCCCACCATCGCCCGAGCGGACAGCCTGACCTACGACGAGGCCGGGCGCAAGGTGTCGTATCTGAGGAACGCCCAGGTGTCTGGACCACAGGGCGATTTGCGCGCCGGGCGGGTCGAGGTTGTGCTGTCGGCGTCGGGAAAGGGCCTCGGTCGGGTGGAGGCGTACACGTCGGTCGCACTCCAGGAAGGGGACCGGCAGGCGACCGGCGAGCGGTTGACGTACCACGACGCGGAGGGCAAGTACACGATGGAGGGCGCGCCGGTGCGCATCCTGGCCCAGTGCCGGGACATCGCCGGGCGCACTTTGACTTTCTTCAGGTCGGCCGATACGATCATCGTGGACGGCAACCAAGAGATACGCACGCAGACGAAGGGCGGCGCAGCGTGCGGCGAGCGCCGCGCTCCCTGAATGGCCACACTCCGGACCGACAAGCTGACCAAGTCCTACAGCGGCCGCACGGTCGTGAGCGGCGTTTCGGTGGAGGTCCGGTCGGGAGAAGTCGTCGGGCTCCTGGGACCCAACGGCGCGGGCAAGACCACGACGTTCTACATGGTGGTCGGGCTGACGGCGCCGGACGCCGGGCGGGTCCTGCTGGACAACCACGATGTGACGACGGACCCGATGTACCTGCGGGCCCGAAAGGGGATCGGGTACCTGCCCCAGGAACCGTCGGTGTTCCGGGGGCTGACCGTCAGCCAGAACCTCATGGCCATCCTCGAGACGCTGCCGATCTCGCGGGCCGAGCGGAGGGCCCGCCTCGAGGAACTGCTGGCCGAACTGAACCTGGCGCCCCTGGCCCACGCGCCGGCGTACACCCTCTCCGGCGGTGAACGGCGTCGGGTCGAGATCACGCGCGCGCTGGTCGTGCGGCCGAAATTCATGCTGCTCGACGAGCCGCTGGCCGGCATCGATCCGATCGCCGTCGCCGAAATCCAGAAGATCGTCGTCCATCTCAAGGAACGCGGCATCGGCGTCTTGGTCACCGACCACAACGTCCGGGAGACGCTGCGAATCACGGACCGGGCCTACATCGTGAACGACGGCATGATCTTCCGCAGCGGGACCCCGCAGACGCTGGCTGCCGACGAGGACGTGCGGCGCATCTACCTGGGCGCCGATTTCCGTCTGGACTGACGGAGCCCGAACGACTACACTCGCCGGTGTAGACATGGCCATTCAGCAGAAGCTCCATACGAAGCTCGTCCAGAAGCTGATCCTGACGCCCTCGCTGCAGCAGGCCATCAAGCTGCTGCCCATGTCGACGCTCGAACTGGCCGATCTGCTCAACCAGGAGGTGGTCGAGAACCCGCTTCTGGAGGAGGCGGCGGCCGAGGAGCTGCAGCCCGCTGACGGCGTGGCCGCGGACAAACCGGGCGAGAGCCCCGAGACCACCGCGAAGACCGAGGACTGGGACGACAGCGACTACGCGTACTTTTTCGGCGACTATCTGGACGACGGCTACCGCCCGCACACCCCTCAGGAGGTGCGGGAGCTGCCGCCCATCGAGAACACGCTGTCCACGACCACGTCGCTGGCCGACCACCTCGCGTGGCAGCTGTCGCTCCAGGCCGCCTCGGACACGCTGCGATCCATCGGCGAGGCCATCATCGGCAACCTGGACGACGACGGCTACCTGGTCGCCTCCGTGGACGAGATCGCCGCGATGGGCAACTGGCCCCTCCCGGAGGTCGAAGAGGCCCTGACCCTCGTGCAGGGCTTCGACCCGATTGGCGTTGCCGCCCGCGATCTGCAGGAGTGCCTGCTGCTGCAGCTCCGGAGGCTCGACGAGGACGTTTCGGTAGCCGAGCGGATCGTGACGGACCACCTCCGACTGCTCCAGAACCACCAGGTGCCGGAGATCGCCAAGCGGCTCGCCACGACGGTCGAGGAACTGAAGGAGCACGTCGAGCTGATCCGGCATCTGGATCCGAAGCCCGGCAGCCGGTACAACCGGGCGTCTTCGCCGTACGTCATCCCGGACGTCTACGTCGTCAAGGTCGAGGACCAGTACGTGGCGGTGCTGAACGAGGAAGGGCTGCCGCAGTTGCGGGTGAGTCCGGTGTACCGGCGGCTCCTCGACAAGAACGCGCAGCAGAGCGACGAGACACGGGCCTACGTGAAGGACAAGTTCCGGTCGGCGCTGTGGCTGATCAAGTCGGTCGAGCAGCGCCAGCGGACGATCCACAAGGTCGCCACCAGCATCATCCAGTTCCAGCGGGAGTTCCTGGACAACGGCATCGAGTTCCTCCGCCCGCTGGTGCTGCGCGACGTCGCGAACGACATCGGCATGCACGAGTCGACGGTCAGCCGCGTGGTCACGAACAAGTACATGCACACGCCGCAGGGCGTGTTCGAAATGAAGTACTTCTTCCACAGCGGGATCAGCAGCTCGTACGGGGAGAGCGTGTCCTCGGTCACGATCAAGCAGCGCATCAAGAAGATCATCGACGCCGAGGATTCCCGCAAGCCGCTGAGCGACTCCAAAATCGTGAGCATCCTCCAGCGCGAGGGCCTGGTGCTCGCCCGGCGCACCATCGCGAAATACCGTGAGGAGCTGCGGATCCCGACCTCGAACCAGCGCAAGGTGCTCTACTGAGGCCATCAATGAAACTGGCACTGACCACACGCCACGTCGACCTCTCGCCGGCCCTCCGGCGGATGGTCGACCGCAAGATCGCGCGGCTCGACCGCCTGATCGGCACGAAGGTGGTGTCCGGCCAGATCGAGCTGTCGCTCGAGAAGTTCCGTCATGTGGCGGATATCCACGTCCACGTCCGGGGCGGGAAGATCCTCCAGGGCCGGGCGCTCGCCACCTCGTGGGACGAGGCCGTCGCGGACGCCGTCGACAAGCTCACGGCGCAGGCGAACCGGATGACGGGGAAGTGGCTGCAGCGCAAACGAGCCGCTCGGTCCGTCAAGCGCGTGCCCGCCATGCCGGCTCCCCAGGCGCTGCCGATGGCCCGCATCGTCCGGGCGCGGCGCTACGCCGTCAAGCCGATGAGCGTCGAGGAGGCGGCCAGAGCCGTCGGGCCGGGCCGGGACGCGTTCGTCGTGTTCCGCCACCCCCAGACCGACGCGGTACAGGTGCTGTTCCGGCGGCCAGACGGGGACCTGGGCCTGATCGAGCCGGACGCCTGAGTCCGGTTCGACGCACCCGACCATGAGCGCGCCTGCGCCGAACATCACCGTCGGCTGGCTGGTCGATCTGCGCGCCGAGGCGTTCAACCTGGCCCTGGAACTCGTCGCCGGGCGCCAGGGCCTGGATCGACGCATCCTGAATCCGTACGTGCTCAAGACGGGCCTCGCGCTCGTGGGCTTCCACGCGTACCTCCAGCCGGGCCGGATCCTCGTCTTCGGCGCCAGCGAGGTCGGCTACCTCGGCCAGCTGTCCGCTGACGGACGGCGGGCGGCGCTCCAGCGCGTCCTCCGGCGCGAGGTGCCCTGCGCGCTGGTGACCGACGGGCTGAACGTCCACCACGAGTTCGCCGAAGAGGCGGATCGCGCCGGGGTTCCCCTCCTCCGGACGCACCTGCCGACTCCGGTCGCGATCGCGAAGGTGACCGCCGCGCTCGAGGATCGCCTCGCCGAGCGTACGCTGATCCATGCGGTCCTGCTGGACATCCTCGGCCTCGGCGTCCTCATCGTCGGCGAGAGCGGCATCGGCAAGAGCGAGTGCGCCCTCGATCTCGTCATGCGCGGACACCGGCTCGTCGGCGACGATACGGTCGAGGTCAGGCGCCGCGCGGAGTCCGTGCTGATCGGCACGTGCCCCGAACTCACGCGCTACCACATGGAGATTCGGGGGCTCGGAGTCATCAGCGTCGAGGATCTCTTCGGCGTGTCCTCGACGAGGTCATCCAAGCGCATCGAGCTCGTGGTCCAGCTCGATCGGTGGGAGTCGGGCCGGCACTACGAGCGGCTCGGGCTGGACACGGAGTACTACGAGATTCTCGGGATTCGCGTGCCTCTCGTCCGTATGCCCGTGGCGCCAGGACGGAACCTGGCGAGCCTCGTCGAGGTGGCCGCCAGGAACCAGGTCCTGCGATCGCGCGGCCACCACGGAGCCCGCCGGCTGGCCGACCGCCTCGAACGGCGTCTGCGCGGCGAGGATGCCGGCGGGCCGGACTCGACCCTGGGTTCGTTCGACACGGAGGGCGAGTGATGCCTCGACGGCGAGGCGCGGGACGGCCGGCCGCGGGGCCCGGCCGGTTCATCATCGTGACGGGGCTCTCCGGAGCCGGCAAGTCGCAGGCCATCCGTGCCCTCGAGGACCTGGGGTACTTCTGCGTCGACAACCTGCCGACCGCGTTAATCCCGACCCTCGGGTTCCTCGCGACGCGGGCAGGGTCCGATCTGGAGAAGGTCGGCATCGTCGTTGACGTGCGTGAGGGGGCCTTCCTCGCCGATTTTCCGAAACTGTTCCGCAGGCTGAAGCGATCGCCGCTCAGCCCGGTGCTGGTGTTTCTCGAGGCGGACGAACTGGTCCTGGTGCGGCGGTTCAGTGAAACCCGGCGGCCGCACCCGCTGGCACTCGACAGACCGGTGCTCGACGGTATCCGCGAGGAGCGCCGTCGGATGCGCCCGATCAGGGCCATGGCCGACGAGATCATCGACACCACGGACCTGACGGTGCACGACCTGCGCGCGGTCTTCCGCGGGCTCGTGTCCGGCACCAGGGCCGCGAGGCCGCTGCAGGTCACCCTGCTCAGCTTCGGCTTCAAGCACGGGTTGCCGCCCGAGTGCGACCTCGTGCTCGACGTGCGGTTCCTTCCGAACCCCCACTTCGTGCCGCGGCTGCGACCCCAGACGGGCCGCGACGCGGCCGTCGCCCGTTTCATGCAGAAATTTCCGGCCACGAGCGAGGTCATTGCCAGGTTCGGAGCGTTGCTGCAGTACCTCATTCCGCTGTACGCTTCGGAAGGGAAGGCCTACCTGACGGTGGGTGTCGGATGTACTGGCGGACGCCACCGCTCCGTCTACGTGGCGGAGGCGCTGAAGCCGCTGCTCGCCCCGCTGCCGGACGTCGGCGTGCACATTCGGCACCGGGACGTGGGCGGTGATGAGGCGTGAGGTGCTGACGTGATTGGTGTGGTGGTCGTGACGCACGGACAGCTCGCGCGTGAACTGCTGAGCGCTGCGGAGGCCATCGTGGGCGATCTGCCGCGCTTCGCAGCCGTGTCGATCGGGTGGCATGACGACGTCGAGGACGCCCGGGACGAGATTCGCCTCGCGGTCGCCCGCTGTCAGCAGGGCAGCGGCGTCATCATGCTCACGGACATGTTCGGCGGTACGCCGAGCAATCTCGGGATGACGTTCATGGAGCCGGGCGACGTCGAGATCGTCACGGGCGTCAACCTGCCGATGCTGATCAAACTCGCAGGCCTGCGCGATTCGGACGACCTCCTTACCGTGGCCCGCGAACTGCGCGAGACGGGCCGGTCCGCCATTCACGTGGCGTCGGACTTGCTGAGGGGAGAGTCGGGCGGACGGTGACATGACGACGCGCGAGGCCGTCATCACGAACGCGCTGGGCATGCACGCCCGCGCGGCCGCACGTTTCGTGCAGGTCGCGTCGGCGTTCCAGGCCCGCATCACCGTCAGCCGCGACGGCCGCGCGGTTGACGGCAAGAGCCTCCTCGGCCTGCTGCTGCTCGCGGCCAGACCGACCTCGGTCATCACCATCAGCGCGGACGGACCCGATGAGGAATCCGCCGTCGGCACGCTGACCGCGCTCGTGGCCTCGGGATTCGGCGAGGCGCCATGATTCGCCTGGGCGGGGTGCCCGTGTCTCCCGGCGTCGCGGCCGGCCCGGCGGTCATTCTCCTGCACAACCCTTTTGCCATCCGCTACACGGTGTCGCAGGCCCACGTCGATCGAGAGACTACCCGCCTCGAAGCGGCCGCGGCCGTGGCCCGGCGGCAGATCGAGCAGGTGCGCGAAACGGTCGCCCGCGCGTCGGGGCCCGAACTGGCCCGGCTGTTCGACGCGCAGCTGCTCATGCTGGAGGACCGTCCGCTCGTCCCGAGGGCTCAGGCCATCGTGGCTGCCGAGCGCGTGAATGCCGAATGGGCGCTGCAACGGGCCTTCGAGGAACTCTCCCGCGTCTTCGAGCAGGTCGACGATGCGTACCTCCGCGAGCGCCAGGGTGACGTGGCCGACGTCGTCGGACGGATGGCACGGGCGCTGAGCCCGGCTGCGTCCACGCCCGCGGCCGTTCTCGCAGGCCTCGATGTGCCGTCCATTCTGGTCGTGGACGAGCTGCCGCCGTCGGTCGCAGGCCAGCTCGATCCCGCGCGCGTCCTCGCGGTCGCCATCGACGGGGGCAGCCGGACGCATCACGCGTCGATTCTCGTCCGGTCGCGGCACATTCCCGCCGTCGCGGGCCTGCTGCGGGCCACGGCCGTCGAACCGGGCGCGATGGTGCTGCTCGACGGCGACCGAGGCGAGTTCGTGATCGGGCCCGGGCCCGACCTGATCGAGCAGCGCCGCTCCCTCCGAACGATCGCGCCCACCGTCGTCCGGGGGGTGACGGGCCCCTGCGTCCTCTCGGACGGGACCACGATCCGCTTCGAGGCGAACGTCGAGAGCCCCGCTGACACCGTGAAGGCTCGGGACGTGGGCGCGGAAGGGATCGGCCTGTTTCGATCGGAGTACGCGGTTGGCCCGGCAGGCCTGGACGACTTCGACGAGGATCGCCAGTACGAGGTGTACCGGGCGCTGCTGGAGGGGATGGCTCCGCTGCCCGTGACAGTGCGGACGCTCGACGTCGATGAGTACGACGTGCGGGGCGGCAGAGGCGTGCCGGGGCTGTCGCGCGGACCGCTGGGGCTGCGCGCCATCAGGCTGAGCCTCGATCGACGGGACGTGTTCGACGCGCAGCTGCGGGCGCTGGTGCGGGCGGCGAGGCACGGGCCGGTGCGCGTCCTGTTCCCATTCGTGTCGTCGGTCGAGGATCTTCGACAGGGGCGTGAGGCGCTCGCCGCCGTGCAGGCTGACGTCAGCGCGCACGACGGCGCGATGCCGGATATTCCGGTCGGCGTCATGATCGAGGTGCCGTCGGCTGCGCTGACGGTTGACCTGCTGGCGCGGGAAGCGGATTTCTTCAGCATCGGCACGAACGATCTCGTGCAATACTGTCTGGCCGTCGATCGCGCGGACGGGCGGGTCGCGGCTCGCTACGAACCGCTGCACCCGGCTATCCTCCGCGTGATCAGGCAGGTGGTGCGCGTGGCCGCACGCCACGGGAGGCCGCTGGCGGTCTGCGGCGAGATGGCCGCCGACCCCGTGTCACTGGCTGTGCTGATCGGCCTGGGCGTGAGGACCTTCAGCCTCGACCCCGGCTCCATCGGCGCCGCGCGTGATGCCACCAGCCGCCTGGACCTCGGTCTGCTCAGGCGGCTGGCAGCCCGGGCGCTGCGGCTCGGGACGGGGCGGGAGATCCGGAGTCTGGTGGAAAGCTCCGTGGCGGCGCTGGGGCCGCCAGGGGCCGGCGGGTGCCGCGACGGCACTGGCGGGAGTGCACATGGGGAGTCCTGATGAGACGAACGGCGGGGTCACGCGTGTCGACAAGCCCTGGGGATACGAGCTGCACTGGGCCGTGACCGATCGCTACGTAGGCAAGATCCTCCACGTCAACGCGGGGCACGCGCTGAGCCTCCAGTACCACGTGAAAAAAGAGGAAACCATCCTCCTCTGGCGGGGCAGGCTGCTGTTCGAGATCCAACGCGGCGGCGACTTGGCGACGATCGACATGAAGCCGGGCGACCGCGTGCACGTGGCTCCGGGCACCGTCCACCGGATGACCGCCGTCGAGGACTGCGACATCTTCGAAGTCTCGACGCCGGAACTCGACGATGTCGTCAGAATCGAGGATCGGTACGGTCGGCAGGCGCCGACGCCCTGACGCCTGTCGCCTGGCGCCTGCTATTACCCCCGGTCGCCTGTCGCCAGGTGTACGTCAGAACGGAATATCGTCGGCCGTCGTCTCCTCGGGCAGCTGATCCGTGTCGTCGGCGACCTGAATGTCGCGGGAACCACCGCCCGAGCCCATACCGCCGCCCCCGCCGAGCAGCAGGAGCTTGTCCACCGACACTTCGGGGGTGTACCGGTTGTGACCGTCCCGGTCGGTCCATGTCTGGATCGACAGCCGTCCCTCGACGTAGACCTGTTTGCCCTTGACGAGATACTGCTTCAGGATCTCGGCCTGCTTGCCCCAGATCTTGATGCGGTACCATTCGGTCCCTGGCTTGCCCGAGTCGTCCTTCTTCTGGAGGTCGTCGATGGCCAGGCTTGTGGTCGCAACCGGCTTGCCCCCCGGGGTGTAGCGGAGTTCCGCGTCGCGGCCGAGGTTGCCGATCAGGATCAGGCGGTTGTAACTGTTCGAAGCCATGCGGAGCGTGTCCTTTCGCGCGGGGGAATCGGCGAGGGCGCCTATGCGGCCTGCCGCCCGATCCGGTTCAGCCGATCCAGGGCCTGGCGGGCGAGCCGGCCCGCGTCGGTGTCCGGGTAGTTCTTCACGCAGTGCTCGAAGGACGCCTTGGCCTGGGCGACCTGACCGGACGAGTTCAGCGCAAGCCCGCGCTTGTAGTACGCGTCGGGCAGGGTGTTGCTCGCCGGGTAGTTCGCGATGAGCGCGTCGTAGGCCTGTACGGCCTCCTTGAACTGGCCCGCGCTGTAGTGCGTTTCCCCGATGTAGTACTGGGCATCGTCGGCCAGGTCCGACGTCGGGAACGTCTTGATGTAGGACAGGAACCCCTGGATGGCGATACTCCATTCGCCCATGTAGTAGTCGGCGCGGGC
>CAYZYG010000001.1:0-10419 GCA_964481395.1 uncultured Vicinamibacterales bacterium | reverse complement strand
CCCGGTGTGCGGCCCGGCGCGCGTGGACCACCCGCCGGCGCCCCCCGCCGCGGGCGCCCCCGGGCCCTCCCGCCACGACCGGCGGCGGAGGCTGGGGTGCGGCGCCCTCGGGCGGGGCCTCGCCCGGCGGCACCTGGGCCTGCGCGGCGCGCGCGGCCTGCGCGGCGAGTGCCGACTGCCCGAGTCGGATGGCCTCGACTTCCTGCGACATGGAGGTCAGCCGGACGTTGGTCTCGTCGACCTTTTCACGGACGACTCGGACCTCGGTGGCGACGCTGTCGACGAGCAGTTTCTGGTCGGCGAACGACTTGCGAGTCGTGCCGGACTGCTCCTCGAGGCGGCCGGTCACCGTCTTGAGGATGTCGGCGAGCGCGGCCAACTGGGCCTGAAGCTGTTGCGTCTGCTGCTGCAGCATCCTGATGTCGGCCAGGATCTGCTGCTGTTCCTTGTTGGCGGCCCCGAGCGTGGCCGAGTGGGTCACGGCCACGAGGGTCGCCACGATGGCCAGGATACCGACTCGTCGTGTCATCATCGTCTCAATCCCACCCGCAGGCGCGGCTCAGCGTGCCCGCGTTACTTGCCCGTGATCACGAAATGCGCCCGCCGGTTCTTCGCCCAGGCCGCGTCGTCGTGTCCGGGGTCGAACGGGAACTCCTTCCCGTAGCTGACCGTGCGCAGGCGGCGCTGTTCGATCCCCAGCGAGACCAGGTACGACAAGGCGGCCACGGCCCGCCGCTCGCCGAGCGCGAGGTTGTACTCGGCGGTGCCACGCTCGTCGCAGTGTCCCTCGATCGTGAGCACCCACGCCGGGTAGCGCTTGAGAATCTCGGCGTTCTCATCGAGCGCCGCGCGCGCCTCAGCCGTGAGTTCGTCGCTGTCGTACGCGAAAAAGGCCGGCTTGAGCGGGGAGTCACGGTTCAGTTCGTCGATCGAGCGCGATGCCATCGGGTCCTCGCCGATGGCCGGTTCGGCCACGACGGGCGTCTCGGTGACGGTCGCCGGCTTCGCCGGCGAGGGCGTCGGCGCCGGTTCCTCCGCGGCCGCCGGAGGCGGCACGGGGCGAGCCACCGGCACCGGCTTCTTCGGACAGCCAGCCACCAGGACTGCCGCGACGCAAATAAACATCAGCGTGACTGAACGCGTCCTCATGCTCCTGACCTCTCTCATCTGTGATCCTCTAAAGGATCGTCATTCCGGGGCCGCGAAGCGGAACCCGGAATCCAGGCCTGGACTCCCGCTTTCGCGGGAATGACGTTACCGGACCCGCTTCCGCGGGAATGACGCCATGAGATCACACCCTCGCCCACTCCGGCCGCAGGCCGCGGCCCCACTCATCCGTGATCCTCTGCGCAGGCGTCACTCGGCGCGGTCGGCCCGCCTTCGCCCCATCGGGCTACGGCACGGCAAGCTGACCGCGCCCTACCGTGACATCGAATGGGGACGGGGGAGATCCACAACCGATCCCCGGTGTCCGGTCCCCGATCCCAGCTCCTCGACGCCCGATTCCCGGGCACCCTAACTCACCGCGACCAGTCCGGCGTCGCGTTGTTCCCGGCCCGCGTGATCTGGCGCACGTCCTTGCCGTCCCGTCCGATCGTGAACACCTGTCGCGTGCCCGTCCGCGTCGACGTGAACACCAGGTGGCGCCCGTTCGGTGCGTAGGCCGGGCTTTCGTTGCTGCCCTCGCCCCAGGTCAACTGCCGGCGTTCGCCGGAGGCCACGTCGTACGTCTTGATATCGTAGCCCGGGCCGGTTCTCGACGCATACGCAATCTCGTTGAACGGCGCCGGGGACCAGGTCGGCCTGTCGCAGTACGACTCCGACGTGAGCTTGCGGAGGTTGAGCCCGTCGGTGTCCACGATGTAGATCTGCGGTGAGCCGGAACGGTTCGAGACGAACGCGATCTGGGTGCCGCTCGGCGACCACGTCGGCGTCGAATCGATCGCGGGGCTGTTCGTCAGGCGGCGGATGCCGGACCCGTCGCGGTTCATCACGTACAGTTCGGGGTTGCCGTCCCGGTTCGAGACGAAACACAACCGCGTTCCGTCGGGCGACCACGCCGGCAGCCAGTTCTGCGCCTCGCCGCCGGTCGGGTTCTGGAGCTCACCCTGATAGATCAGGGAGACGAACACGTCGGGATAGTCCTTGCGGTACGAGGTGTAGGCGATCGCCCGCCCGTCTGGCGACCAGGTCGGCGACAAGTTGAGCTTCCGCGTGATCGTCACGCGACGCTGGTTCGCGCCGTCGTAGTCCGAAATGTAGATCTCCTTGACGTCGCGGTTCTGGATCGTGCCCGTGACCCGTTCGCCGTCCCGATCCGACGTGAACGTGAGCTTCGTGCGGGCGACACCGCGCAGCGCGCGCTGCTGCTGGTGGATCTCGTCCGCCGCCGTATGCGCGTAGAGCCTCGGATTGCTCGTGGAGCCCGAATATTCGCGGGCCATGACCGAGCGGCGGGAGCGCACGTCGTACAGACGTACCTCGACACGGTAGGTGTTCGCGCCCGTGCGTTCCACAGTCCCGACGACGAGGCCGTCGGCGCCGAGTTCGCGCCAGCGATCGAACGGCACGTCCGTGGCGGAGCGGGCCGCCGGGATCGACTTGTAGGTGTCCCGCGGGATCATGTAGAACTCCCGTTCGAACGCCAGGTCGTTCCACAAGGTCGTGCCAATCTCACGGGCCGCCGCCACGGTCTCCGGCTCGCCCGACCGCGCCACGAAGTCCGGCACGGCGTACCGCGTCCGCGCTCCCGATTCGCCCGTGATGCTCAGGATGATTTCGGACTGCTGGGATTGCAGATCGCGTGCGTGGATGGCCCCGCCGTCCCCGCCGGGGCCGACCGGGAAGAGCGCAACGAGGCCGGCCGCACCGGCCGAGAGCACCATCATTCGTAGACGCATCGTCACCGCTGATAATCGAAGCGCAGGTGCACCGTCAGGTGTTCGTCCGCGAACGCGGACGGCAACGGTGGCAGCCGCTGGGTGAGAAAAAGGGCACGCTGCGCCGTCAGGTCCAGCGCCGCGTACCCGCTCGACTGCTCCAGTTCGATGTCGGTGATCCGGCCGTCCCGCTGGATCCGGAACATCACCAGCGTCTGGCCCGCCACCTCCTGACGCGACGACCAGTTGCGCTGAATGAGCTGGAGCATCGTCAACAGATAGTCGGGGCAGCAGAAGTTCTTGACGTCGAGGTAGCCGCCGGTGCCCCCGCCGCCACCGGTCGACAGCCCGCCGAACCCCGTGCCACGGTTCGGATCGACGACCGGTTCCGCTGCAGGCTTGGCCGGGGCCGCCGCGGGCGCCGCCCTGGATTCGGCTTTCGGTGCCGCCTTCGGCGGCGTCTTCGCCGGCGCCTTGGCCTTCGTCGTCTTCGTCGCGATGGTCATTTCCGGCGGCTTGGGCGCAGGCGGCCGGACCGGTTCGGGCCGTCGGGTTTCCTCGGGGGGCGCAACCGGCGGCGGTGGCGACGCCATCATGTTCATGCCCCCCGCGGCCGGACCGGGTGCACCTCCCAGTGAGATGGTCATGACAGGCCGCAGATCATCGGCCGGAGACCCGTTCAGGACCGGCAGCAGGATGACGGCGACGACGAAGAGGGCATGCCCGGCAACCGAGGCCGCGACCGTGCGCCCCAGGCCGCCCGTCTCGGCGGCGCGCTCGGCGAGAACGGCGCTGACGGGTTCCACGTTACTGCTCTCCGGGAAGCTTGGCGACGATGCCGACGCGCTCGACGCCGCCCTCCTTCAGCCGATCCATCACGTCCATGAGTTCCTGCAGCTGGATGGCGCCGTCGCCACGCAGGAACACCTGACGCGACTCTCGGCCCTCCATCAACTGCCGTACTCGCTCGGTCAGCACGTCGATCGACACGCGCTCTTCACCGAGTCTGACCCGGCCGTCCTCGCGGAAGGTGAGAGGCACCGTGATGAACACGCGCTCGTCGGCGATCTGTTCCGCGCGCCGGGAGACCGGCAGGTTGACGTCGAGGCCGCGCTGCAGCATGGGTGCCGTCACCATGAAAATGATGAGCAGCACGAGCATCACGTCGACCAGCGGCACGACGTTGATCTCGGCCATCGACGTCGACAGACGGCGCACGCGCCCGGCCCGGCTGGCTCCGCCGTTGACCACTTCGTCTGCCGGGCTGACTTTCGGCATCGCGTTCTCTCTCCGCCCGCGTCGGTCCCGCGATCAGGTGAAGTTGCGCTCCGCGATGTTCAGAAACTCCAGCGCGAAGTCGTCCATCGTCGAGGTGAGCCGTTTCACGTCCGCCACGAAGTGGTTGTAGAAATAGACGGCCGGGATGGCCGCGAACAGCCCCGCGGCCGTCGCGATGAGCGCCTCGGCAATTCCGGGCGCCACCACGGCGAGACTCGTCGATCCCACCGTGGCGATGCGCTGGAACGACGTCATGATGCCCCAGACCGTTCCGAACAGCCCGATGAACGGCGTGATGCTGGCCGTCGTCGCCAGCACCGACAGCCGGCGCTCGAGCTTCGTGACCTCCACGGCCGCCGCGCGCAGCAGGGCCCGATCGACCGCCGGGAGGCTTCGTAGAGTTGGACGAACGGGCGCGGTTGCCGGACTGCCGGACTGCGTCGCGCCGTGAGGTTGCTTCAACTGTGTGTTCAGTTCCGCGTAGCCGGCCTGGAAGATCCCGACGAGCGGACTTGACTCGAAGGTACGGCAGACGGCGTGCACCTCCGAGAACTTGGAGCTGCGGCGGAAAATGTCCAGGAATCGTGCCGTCTGGGCCTTCGCGCGGTGGACCTGCCACAGCTTGGCCAGCACGATCGCCCACGACGCCACCGAGAAGACCGCCAGCATCAGCAGGACGAACTGGGCCACCGGGCCCGACTTGACCACCAGATCGACTACGCCTCCGTGGGCAAACGAATAGGATTCCACGCGGCAGTAGACCTCCTGACAGGCCGTGCGGGCCGAGGCCGTGCGCCCGCGGGGGGCGGGCGCGACTCGCATCCGACGGGTAGTTGAGGCCAGCGTAGCATGCCCCGGAAGGGCTGTCAAACCCGTGATACTATAGGAGTTCCGCCTCTGCAGGCACCTTCGGAAGGACGTCGATGCTGCGGTACCTGAACGTCCGCAACCTGGCCGTGATCGAATCCCTCGAAGTGTCCTTTGGACCCGGCCTCAGCGTCGTGACGGGCGAGACTGGCGCTGGCAAGTCGATCGTGGTCGGCGCGATCGGCCTGCTGCTCGGCGACCGGGCCTCCGCGGACGTCGTGCGGACAGGCGAAGAAACGGCGATCATTCAGGCCATTTTCGATCGGGACGGCCGCGAACTCGTCGTGCGCCGCGAGATCTCCGCCCAGGGACGCTCGCGCAGCTTCGTCGATGGTGTCCTCGTGACGGCTGCGGCGCTTCGTGAGCTGGGCCGGAGTCTGGTGGACCTCCACGGCCAGCACGAACACCAGGCCCTGCTGGATCCGGAGGTGCACCTGGACCTCCTGGACCAGTTCGCCGGTCTGCAGGCGCTTCGCGACCAGACGGCAGCGGCCTTCGACACCTGGGCCGCCGCCGCGAGGCATTGCCAGGATCTCGCGGACCGCGATCGTGATCGGCAGTCCCGTCAGGACTTCCTTCAGTTCCAGTTCGACGAGATCGCCCGGGTTGCGCCGACGCCCGGCGAGGACGAGGCGCTGACCTCCGAGCGGCGCGTGCTCGCGAACGCGGAACGCCTGCGGCTGCTCTCGGACGAGGCCTACGCCCAGCTCTACGAGCACGACGAATCGGTGACCGCTGGCCTGGCCGCGATCTGGAAACGCGTGGATGAACTCGCCGACCTGGATCCGCGGATGGCCCCGCATCTGGCGATGAAGGAGAGCATCGACGCGCAGCTCGACGAACTCGCGACGGCGCTGCGGGCCTACAGCACACATGTCGAGTCGTCACCCGAGCGGCTCCAGGAGATTGAAGACCGGCTCGCGGCGGTGGAGCGCCTCAAGCGGCGCTACGGTCCCACCCTGGACGATGTGCTGGCGAAGCGCGATGCGTGCGCCGCCGAGTTGTCAACGCTGATCTCGTTCGAGGCGCACCGGGCGGAGGCGGCCGGCGCCGAGGCGGCGGCCGCGCGGGCGTACGAAGCCGTCGCGGGCCGTCTGTCTCAGGCGCGGCGTCGTGAGGCACAGCGGTTCGCGCGAGCCCTCGTCGGCGAACTGGCGGACCTGGCGATGGAGCGCACCCGGTTCGAGGTGCGCTTCGAGGACCCGCGGCCGGGAGTGGAGGAGTGGACACCGCGCGGGTTCGATCGCGCCCAGTTCTTCGTCTCGCCGAACCCAGGGGAGGATCTCCGGCCACTGGCCCGGATCGCCTCGGGCGGAGAACTGTCGCGGGTCATGCTGGGCCTGAAGACGCTGGCCTCGACGGATGCGCCCGGCAAGACGCTGGTGTTCGACGAAGTGGATGTCGGCATCGGCGGGCGCGTGGCCGACATCGTCGGCCAGAAACTCCAGGTCCTTGGGAAGCGTTTCCAAGTGATCTGCATTACGCACCTTCCCCAGATCGCCGCCGCCGGCCATGCCCACTACGTGGTGGCCAAGAGCGTCCGTGGGCAGAGAACCGTGACGACAATCGGTGCCCTCGGGGGCGACGACCGGGTGTCAGAACTCGCGCGCATGCTGGCCGGGGCAGTCATCGGGGCTGGGGCGGTCGCCACGGCGCGGGAGATGCTGGTCGCCCGGCACGTCCCTGGCGCGTCGAAAGGCGAAAGCGAAAGCGAAAACGAAGGCGAAAGGCGAAAGCGAAAGTCGGCCCCATGGCGAAGCGGTACCTGATCGAAACGTTCGGATGCCAGATGAACTTCCACGACTCGGAGAGGCTCGCGGGTCTGCTCGAGGCGGCTGGGTACGAGGAAGCGGCAACTCCATCCGAGGCGGATGTCATCGTGCTCAACACCTGCACCGTCCGCGAGAAGGCCGAGGAGAAGGTCTTTTCCCGGATCGGCGAGTTGCGGGATGACGCGCGGCGGGCCGGCACGACACCGATCGTGGCGGTAGCGGGGTGTCTGGCGCAGCAGGAGGGGGCGGGCCTGTTCCGGCGGTCGCCGTTCGTCGATGTCGTCGTCGGGACGCAGGCGGCCAAGCGCCTCCCGGTGCTGGTTGACGCGGCGACGCGCGACCTGTCGCGTCAGATCGACATCAACCCGTACGAAGACGTGTCGTTTCCGCTGGGGCTTGTGCGGCGGTCGGATCCCGTCCGCGCGTGGGTCACCATCATCGAAGGCTGCAACGACCACTGTGCGTTCTGCGTCGTTCCGTACACGCGCGGGCATGAGCGGATGCGACCGAAACGAGATATCCTCGCCGAGGTCCTGGAGGCCGTCGATGCCGGGAGGCGCGAAATCCATCTCCTGGGGCAGATCGTGAACCACTACCAGGCGCCAGACGACCCCGGATGCGATTTCGCCGGGCTTCTGGAGGCTGTCAACGAGATTCCCGGCGTGCGGCGGATCCGCTTCGCGAGTCCGCACCCGCGGCACGTGACGCCCCGTCTCATCTCGGCCATCGGGGACCTGCCGGCCGTGTGCAAGCACCTCCACCTGCCCGTGCAGTCGGGGTCCACACGGGTGCTGCAGGTGATGCGGCGCCGCCACACGCGGGAGGAGTTCCTGGGCCTGGTGGATCGCCTCCGGAGCAGAGTGCCGGGGATTCAACTGTCGACCGATATGATCGTGGGATTTCCCGGCGAAACCGATGCGGACTTCGCCGACACGCTGTCGCTGGTGGAGATCGTGCGGTTCCATGCGATGTTCTCGTTCAAGTACTCGGAGCGGCCGAATACCCTGGCGGCCAAACGTCTGCCCGAAACGGTTTCCGAGGCCGAGAAGTCGCGGCGAATCGTGGCGCTGCAGGAGGGACAGCGGGAGATACAGCTGAGCCTGCACGCCCGGATGGTGGGCAAGTCTGCGGAGGTGCTCGTTGACGGCGTGTCGCGGCGACGGGAAACAGAGTTGTCGGGACGGACGACTGGCAATACGGTGGTGAATTTTCCGGGGGACGAGGGACTGCTGGGCCGGGTCGTCGTGGTCAGGATCGAGCGCGCAGGCCCCAACAGCCTGTGGGGGCGGCTCGACCAGGCACCTTGACAGGGGGCCTCGAGACACCTACGTTGTGAGTGCCGGCGGTTGGCGGAGACCGGCGGGGGCCAAACGATGCAGATTGAGATGGTCATCAAGGGGCTGATGGTGGATCCGATCACCAACATGCCGATCGTCATCCTCAGGGACGCCGACGGGGATCGCGTGCTGCCGATCTGGGTCGGGGTGTTCGAGGCCAACGCGATCGCGCTGCAGATCGAGAACATCGCGACCCCGCGGCCCATGACGCACGATCTGCTGCGCAACATGCTCCGGGATCTCAACGCGGACGTGGAGAAGGTCGTGGTGTCGGACCTGCGCGACAGCACCTTCTTCGCGTTGATCCACCTGAACGTGTCCGGGGAGCGGGTCGCGATTGATGCGCGGCCGAGCGACGCGATTGCGCTGGCGTTGCGGACGCAGGCCCCGATCTTCGTCGAAGAGCACGTCATCGACGGGGCCAAGAGTGTCGATTTCGGTGGGGAGAAGCCCGACAGCGATCGACTGCAGCGCTGGCTGGAAAGCCTGGATCCGGAGGAGTTGGGAAAATACAAGATGTAGTAGTAGAATGCCGACGCACCCCCGTGGCGTGCGGCACCTCCAATGATCCTCGCCATCGCGAATCAGAAGGGCGGCGTCGGCAAGACGACGACCGCGATCAATCTTGCGGCCGGATTGGCCCTGCACCGGAAACGGACGCTGCTGATCGACATGGATCCGCAGGCCAATTCGACGATGTCCTACCTGTCGGTCGCGGACATTCAGCGCAGCGTCTACGACGTCATCTCTGACGGGAGTTGCGGGCTGGCTGACGTGGTGCTGGCCTCGCCGGTCGAGCACCTCTTCATCGCGCCGGCCCGGATCGCTCTCGCCAAGCTCGAGTCGAAGCTCGTGGGCGAGCTCGACGCGCACTTCCGGCTGAAGGATCGCATCGCCCCGGTTCAATCCGACTTCGACTTCATCGTTGTCGACTGTCCGCCGGCTCTCGGCCTGCTCACCGTGAACGCCCTGGTGGCCGCTACGCACCTGCTGATTCCGATTCAGTCCTCCTACTTTGCCCTCGAGGGCACCGACGATCTGTTGGAGACGGTGGAGAAGGTGAGGGTGCGGGCGAATCCGGTTCTGCAGCTCCTGGGCGTGCTCATCACGATGCACGACAGGCGGACGGCGATTGCCAGAGACATCCGGGCGCAGATCGAGCGGGTGTTCGGCGACAAGGTGTTCGCGACCGTGATCAGCAAGAGTGTGCGGCTGGAGGAAAGCCCCGCCTATAAGGAGCCCATTTTCAGTTTCGCCCCGGATTCATCCGGCGCGGCGGAGTATTACCGCCTGTGTGAGGAGGTCATCGAGCGTGGCTAGACGATCGGGACTGCCGGCAACCGTACAGATGCGCCACGACGCCCATTACGTAGAAGCGCTGGCCGCACCGGGGGGCGAACCCATCGGGCGGCTGGTGCCGATTGACCAGTTGGATCCGAATCCCGACCAGCCACGGCAGTCGATGGGAGACCTGTCGGAACTCATGGCGTCAATCGCCGAGAAGGGCGTCATCGAGCCTCTGGTGGTACGCGCGCGGCACGGACGGTACCAGATCATCGCCGGAGAGCGGCGCTATCAGGCTGCCGTCCAGGTTGGACTACGGGAGATGCCGGTTGTCGTCCGGGAGGCCGACGAGGCGGAGGTACTCGAGTTGGCGCTCATCGAGAACCTCCAACGGAAGGACTTGACGGCATTCGAGGAGGCCGAGGCGCTCCATGCGCTGGCCGAGCGCCACGGCCACACGCACGAGGATCTGGCCAGGCGGCTGGGGAAGTCGAGAACCTCCGTGACGGAGTCGCTCGCGCTCCATCGGATGCCCGAGGAGATCAAACATCTGTGTCGGCTGGCCGACATTTCCTCTAAATCATTGCTTTTAGAGATAGTTAGGCAGTCTGATCCACAGAAAATGATCGCCTTGGTCGAGCGGATCACCCGGGATGGTGCCAGCACGCGTGAGAAGGTCCGATCCGTCAGCGCCAAACCGCGGCGCGGACGGCCAAAGGCGTTCACGTTCAAATTCCGGCCGGAGACAAAGGCCTTCAGGCTGAACCTCACGTTTGCCAAGTCGTCGGTCGAGCGCGCCGAGATCATCCACGCGCTTGAGAGCATCCTCACGGAATTGCGCCGGCAGGGCTAGCAGCCCGTGGTGCACGTCTGTCTGCATTCGACCGACGCTGCATCCCGCCTCGCGGCGTTGCTCAACGCTCAAATATGGGCCAATATTCTCGCGCCTCGCGCCTCGCGCCTTGCGATCCGGGCGCATCGCCGGTCTCGGTGCGACGACCG